>NZ_JAMYPH010000006.1:0-282670 GCF_040320265.1 Mesorhizobium sp. M0751 | reverse complement strand
AGCGGCCATAGAAATAGCAGCGCGGGCCGGGTTTCCTCTGAAAATCGCCGCCAAGATCGACAAGGTGGACCAGTCGTTCTGGAAGGAAAGGGTCGAGCCGCAAGTGCTGCGGCATTCGAACGTGGAGTTCATTGGCGAGATCGATGAGCGGCAAAAGGCGGATTTTCTGGGCAATGCGATAGCGCTTTTGTTTCCGATCGACTGGCCGGAACCCTTCGGGCTCGTAACGATCGAAGCAATGGCCTGCGGTACGCCGGTGGTTGCGTTCCGGCGTGGCGCCGTCCCGGAGATCATCGATGACGGTGTGTCTGGATGGATCGTGGATACGGTGGAGGAAGCTGTGGGCGCGCTCCGGCGCATAGACAGCCTCGATCGCGCACGAGTGCGGCAGACGTTCGAGAAGCGGTTCACGGTCGAGCGCATGTGCAGCGATTATGTGGCACTCTACCGGGCACTCACGAGCGCCACGGCAGACACAGCTGCCCCCACAAACGAGCTCTCCAGAAATATCGCGATGGTGGCTGTGCCGGGCTGAGGAACCGACTGATCCACATGCAAACCACGACGGTGGAGTCCGGGATTGTCTGTAGGTCTTGTCGCCGGGCGCGGCGATCGCGCCAGAAGCCTTTGATCAGCAGCAAGCCTTCCGGGGCCATGGCTTTTGCGAGCGCTGGCGCACTGCCGCCCAGTCCGGATTGACGCGCGATACTTTCGCTGCAAAGGTGCTTTAACGACTTGTTTACCATGCGTCGGTCAGGGGTGGGGGAATTTGGAACGGTTTCTGGGCGCGAACCGCCTTAATTGGGATGATCGGGCCGAACTGCACTCGACCGACACAACGGGCAGCTACCACATCGAGAATGTGCTGGCCGGCGGATCCAATCTCTATGAGCTGGAAACGCGCGAGCTCGGCGATATCGCCGGCAAGGATATCGTCCACCTGCAGTGTCACATCGGCCTCGACACGATCAGCCTAAAGAATCTCGGCGCAGGCAGCGTGACCGGGCTCGACTTTTCACCGACGGCGATCGTGGCGGCGCGGGATTTTGCTGCGAAGGCAGGCACCGACGTACGCTTCGTGGAAGCGCCACTGTTCGAGGCGGTGGAAGCGCTCGGTCGGACCTTTGACATCGCATACGTTACATGGGGCTCGGTAAACTGGCTGGACGACGTGTTCCGTTGGGCGCGGGTGGTTGCCGACCTTCTGAGACCAGGCGGCCGCCTCTACATGGCCGAGGGCCATCCATTGATGTTTCAGTGCGATCGAAAGGCCGCGGCCCTGGAATTGAAGCACGACTGGCGAACGCCGATAGCTCGGCCGCTCGCCTGGAACGAGGAACTGACCTACACCGGCGATGATCGCATCTTGAAGCATCCTCGCTATTATGAGTGGATTCACCCGATCAGTGACGTGGTGAATGCGCTGATTTCAGCTGGTCTGACGCTCGATTTTCTCAATGAGCATGACACGGTTTCGTGGCAGCACTTTTCATTTGCCGTGCGGGCCGGCAAGGATATGTACGGCCTGCCCGAGAACTCTCCCAAGATACCGATGGCCTATTCCATTGGCGCGACGAAGCGCAGCGTCGGCAAGATACCATACCTTGTGTCTCCCAAGTCGACTGAGGGGCACTAGTCCAGGTCGACGCTCTTAAGTACTCGGGGTCGGAGCGTCGACGTGTGCAATCGCGCTCGCGCTCTCGATCTTCCGAGCAAGCCTGGTCCAGCTGGCCTCTCTGTCGCTCCGCTTCCACAGACGAGCGCCTTGAGATGCGCAGAAACGGCGGCCGGCCGCCGTTTCCTGCTCCCATCAGATCTCCTCGCGAATAATTGACAGACGCTGGATCGCCGGCGCCAGCGCATCTCAACCGGTGGGACCATGTCAGAGGAAATCGGCAGCTGGCTCCAACCGCTCGGGTCTGCAACATCAGCAACGGTCGGAAAGTGCAAAAGCTCTAAGGAGCGTGAAGGTCAAATTAAACATTGAACGCTAATGTTCCTCATCGGGTCGACCCGGGAACCTGAAATGGCACTTGAGGAATCGCCTATTGGCTTTTTTCCGCGCTAGGTTCGGCGGCATCAAGGAGGTCGTCTTTTCGTCGGCAAATATTCCGGCGGCGATCGCGCTTGTCGTCATACTTATCAGCGCAGCGTTCGCGGAGCACCAGAACAAAGTCGTCTCGGACCAGGCCGTCCGTGCGGACGTACTGACCAAGGTCAATCTCATCCGCGCCAAGCTCGAAGGCAATA
Source organism: Mesorhizobium sp. M0751 (assembly GCF_040320265.1). Classification (NCBI taxonomy): domain Bacteria; kingdom Pseudomonadati; phylum Pseudomonadota; class Alphaproteobacteria; order Hyphomicrobiales; family Phyllobacteriaceae; genus Mesorhizobium; species Mesorhizobium sp. M0751. The sequence continues at coordinate 280,420 of NZ_JAMYPH010000006.1, read as the reverse complement.
TCAACGGAAACCTTCAACTCGTGCGTGGATTGGTCGCCGCGGTCGTGACCGAGCCCTATATGGGACAGCAACGCTTCGCCTCGCTGGCGAGCAATCTGTTTGGCGCCGACTCGCAATTGAACAATATTGCCGGCGCGCCCGATCTGGTCGTTTCCCTGATGTACCCGATGGAGGGTAACGAGCAGGCGATGGGCCTGGACTACCGCAAGAACGAGCGGCAACGTGCGGCTGCGCTAAGGGCGCGAGATGAACGCAAGCTGGTGCTTGCCGGTCCCGTCGAGCTGAAGCAGGGAGGACAAGGCTTCATCGGCCGCTTTCCGGTTTTCGTGCCGAGCGCGGGCAACACGGAAAGGTTCTGGGGCATCATTTCCGCCGTTGTCGACGTGCAGCGCCTTTACAGAGCGAGCGGCATGCTTGACGACGATCTCGGGATCGACGTCGCCCTGATTGGCAGGGACGCCCTCGGTCACCGTGGTGGTCAATTCTACGGCAATGAGGAGATCAGCAAAAGCGATCCGGTGACGGCTGACGTTTTGCTTCCTTCCGGCTCGTGGCAGCTCGCTGCCATTCCCAAGAACGGCTGGCCTTCGACGCCAAGTAATGCATGGTTGCTGCGCGCGATCATGGCGACGGCCGGAGCCTTGGTTGTGTTCCCCTTCCTGGTCACCGGTCGTCTGATAGGCGAAAGACAGCGCAATTATGCGGAATTGCGCCGATTGTCACGACGCCTTGAACTCGCTCTGGAAGCTTCGGCTATTGGAGTTTGGGAACACGATCTCGCGACCAACGAGCTTACATGGGATGAACGCGTCAATGAAATATATGGCAAACCAGCGGGGGAGCACCGGGGCTACACGGACTGGGCGGGAGCAATCCATCCAGATGATCTGGCTGGCGCCAACGCAGATTTCGATAGGGCGGTGGCCAGCGGACGACCATATTTGTCGGAGTACCGGATTGTGCGCCCCAATGGCGAGGTCCGTCATGTCCGGTCCAAGGCGATCCTTTACCGGGCCGCAAACGACACCCCAAAAATGATCGGCGCGGAATGGGACGTGACTGCCGACGTCCTGCTGAACAAGGATCTGGTTCGCGCAAAACAGCTGTCCGAGTCGAAAAATGCAGAACTCGAGTCGGCCAAGGCGCGTATAGAGCACATCGCGCTTCATGACTCGCTGACCGGCTTGCCCAACCGGCGTTACCTCGACCAGGTACTGGAAGACTACGCGGCAAACGCCAGGCGCTCAGGCGGGCGTGCGGCACTGCTTCACATCGATCTGGATCGGTTCAAGCACATCAACGATACGCTGGGCCACGCCGCCGGTGATGCGATGTTGGTTCACGCGTCGACAGTCCTCAGATCGAAGGTCGGCGACGAAGGATTCGTCGCCCGCATCGGAGGAGACGAATTCATCGTTCTGTGCGTGGTACGCGACGATACCAAGCAACTGGCGCTGCTTGCCGATCGGGTCATCAGCCAGATGCGCGAACCGGTCTATTATCAGGGCCATCGGTGCCGTTTTGGCGTCAGCGTGGGAATAGCTGTCGACAACGGAAAAGATGTCGAAGCCAAACACCTGCTGGTGAACGCCGATATTGCGCTTTACCGAGCAAAGAGGCGTGGGCGCAATCGATACGAATTCTTCACCGACGCGATGCAAAGCGAAATCGTCGATACAAAGCGGATTGCCGACGAAATTCTCGGCGGCCTCGAGCGCAACGAGTTCATCCCCTTCTACCAGCCCCAATTTGACGCAAAGACGCTCGAAATCGTTGGGGTTGAGGCGCTGGCGAGATGGCGACATCCAGTAAAGGGTATTTTGGCGCCCGACGTCTTCCTGAGGATTGCAGAAGAACTGAACGTCGTCTCGATCATCGATCAAGCCATATTGAAGCAATCGCTTTCGGATTTCGAACAGTGGTCCGCGGCAAAACTTAACATTCCACGGGTGTCGGTCAATGTCTCGGCGAGGCGCCTTCAAGACGAAGAGCTCATCAAGAGCCTGCGAGAACAAAATATCAAGAAAGGAACAGTTTCGTTCGAGCTCGTTGAGTCGATTTTCCTGGACGAGAACGACGATCTTGTCACCTGGAACATCGAGCAGATAAAAGAATTGGGGATTGACGTCGAAATAGACGATTTTGGTACCGGCTACGCTTCGATGGTCAGTTTGCTGAAGTTGCAGCCTCGCCGGCTGAAGATAGATCGGCAGCTGGTTACCCCAATCGTCAAATCGCCGCAGAGAAGACAGGTTGTCTCGTCGATCATCGAAATCGGCAAGTCGCTGGGTATCGAGGTCGTGGCGGAAGGTGTCGAGACGATGCAGCACGCACGGCTACTCAAAGGCCTCGGCTGCGACATATTGCAGGGTTATGCCTTCGGCCACGCGTTCGATTCCGAGGGACTTAAGACCTTTGTCCGATCGCGGCGCCTGCGCACGGCCAGCTGAGCCTCGGCGCCGGAGTTTACCGACCCGACCCGCCTCGACCGTTGCGGTATATGTGCGCACAGCGGCCAAAGCTGAAACAACAAACCTCAAACCAGCAGCAGGCCCTTCATGCTGGAGTGGCCTTTCCTGCCGATGATGATGTGGTCGTGAACGGCAATGCCAAGCGGTTTGGCCGTCTCGATAATCAGCTTGGTCATCTCAATGTCGGCGCGACGGTGTCGGGTCGCCCGACGGATGGTTGTGCATCACGCTCAGTCACGCTGGATCACGGTGATACACGATGGAGCAAGGTACCGTGGGCGGATACTGCAAGCCAAAGGCGGGCATTGAGCTGGGGCAGGGGATTGGTGTTTGCATTAGAGGCGGCCAGATGGGATGACTCGTGCTCATCCTATTTGACATGCAGCATGTCATTCTCGAACAAGAACTTGCACCGCTTGTGGACGCTTTCACCGACGCAATGGCGTCTTGATTTGGGCCGCAACCTGACCGTCCGTGATTGGGAGCCACATGGCGACGCTGCTGTTCCGCTATTGAGCCTCGACAAGCGTCCTACGGACCCGCGGCGTCGAATTCAATCGCAAATCCCGCATCGATCGCGCTTCGCGCAATGAGATCGCCAAGTTCCCAATCCGTGAGTTCGCAAAGCGGAAATACTCCCCTTACGGCGTGACTAACCTCGGATATCGAAATGCACGGCCTGACGACACCGTCGATCAGGTAGCGGACAATCACTTGGCGAACGTCCGACAAGGTAGGCCTCTGCGCGAGCGCGGGCATATATGGCCTACGAATGGAGCCGTGGCTCTACGCCATCGGCTGTTTTTGCATCGAAAGCGACGGGCACACCGTGAATGATGGATGCCGCTGCCAGCAACTCCTCCAACTCGTGGTCGGTAGCCTTGCATGCGGGCATGAGAGTTCTGATAGCGCGGATCGCCTGTGCGATGGACAGGAACTGGGCCTTGCCTCTGGAACGGACATAGGCCTCTGCCGCCTTTTCAACCGTGACTGTGTGAAAAGTGCTGGTCATCGAGAATGCCTCCCTAAAACCCTCAACACGATTTACGGCACGAATTCGGCAGCCTGCAAGGGTTTGTCCGATCCCGGACAATCAGGCGGATGCTAGGCCGAAGTGACTTTGCTCCTCCTCTCCGTAAGCACCATGTGTGAGTTGGATCATTCCAACGCGGTCGACAATCGTGATCTCGCCGCGCTTGGCGTGAACCAGCCCCCGATATTCAAGCATTTGGAGGGCGGTGGTGACACCGGGTCGCCGGGCGCCAAGCATGGTCGCCAGGAATTCATGCGTCAGGTAGATCTTGTTGCCTTCGACGCGGTCTTGGACCATCAGCAACCAGCGGGCTAACCGCTCCTCGATTTTCGAATGGCCGTTGACCAGTGCCCGTTCGGGACGACTGGACGAGGAACGCGTGGGCATAGCGAAGCAGTGACTCGCGAAGGGACTGGCTTGCCGCAATCGCAGAGCGAAGAGCTTCAACCGGGACGATCCAGCCATTGCCTGCGACCTGGATATAAGTTTCATTGGGAGACCTGTCCTGGCCGAGGATAACGGCAACCCCTGTCATGCCGTCGTGGCCGACGATGCCGACTTCGCTTTGCCGCCCACCGGTCATAGTGGCGACCACCGACGCGATGCCCATCTCCGGGAAATACACACGTTCGATCGGCTGATATGAGTCTTCAAGACGGGCTTTGATGTCCAGTTCGACGTGATGCAGTGCGGGCTGCAATAGCGCGAAATCCTCTGGGGAGAGGGTTTTCAATACATGGTTGCGAAGAAGGGATCGGGGCATGGCTCTCTCCCTGACGGGCAAGAGCACTTACCTCTTACTGTCGGCTGCATCCGAAGGATCTGGCGGCCGATACAGCGAGCATAGGCTTCAAATGCGCGATTGGCAAAGAATCCGTCGCTGGCGAAAGGCTGGGGAAGCCAGCTCCTTCGGTGAAGGCCCGTCGGCGATGGGCGCTTCTTATGACGGCGGTTACTAATGTCCAGAAAGGGCGGTTTGCGGACAGGCCGCTATCGTGAAGAGTTTCGGGCGCCGGCAGGCGTACGAAAGTCCCCGAGGAAGGAACCCGCGGGCCACAGGTGACGGCTATGGAGATTTCGGATTTCGGCGGATGTCGGCGAGGGCGCGATTGCCGCGGGGAAGCGCCGGGATGGATGCGGACGGGCCGCTTCGCCTTCCGGCCACGTGGCGTTGTCGGCTCGTCGCGCAGCCGGATGCGCGCCCTGCGGCGTCGATGAACATCGCGAGCGCGTGTGGATCCGATGCCGGAGGCTGAGCGCCTGCGGCTGGAGGCTGGATCATGCCATGCCGGGTCATGGCGTGTGGCTCCCGGTCGATGGGGAATCGTGTGGGGGTCCGCGCGGTTGCCTCCACCGTTCGAACACCTCGATGACGATCATGCGTCCGCCGCAGCACGGGCATGGCGGGCGGAAGTCAGTCGGTTCTTCCGGAATGTTGTCATCGGGCGGCGGCGCGACGCTCAGCAGTTCGCGCGCGAGCGCGAGGCTGGCCTTGCGGGAGCCGCCGGCGAGTAAGCCGTAGTGCCGGATGCGATGGAGCCGTGTGGCAGGACATGGAGCAGGAAGCGGCGGATGAACTCGTCGGTCGCGAGCACCATGACCTGCTGCCGGTCGGCGCCGTCACGGCGGTAGTCCTTGTAGCGGAAGGTGACGCTGTTCTTGTCGAAGGCGATCAGACGGCTGTTCGAGATCGCGACCCGGTGGGTGTAGCGCGACAAGTAGGCGAGCACCGCCTCCGGTCCTGCGAACGGCGCCTTGGCATAGACCACCCAGCGCTTCTTCAGGACGGGAGCAAGATGGCGCAGGAAGGCCCGGCGATCCGCCAGGTGCGCTATTGTTCCGACGAAGGCTAGCCGCCCGGCGTCGTGCAGCGCGATCAGCCTGTTGAGGAACAACCGACGGAACAGCTTGCCGAGAACCCTCACCGGGAGCAGGAAGGCCGGGCGCGACGATATCCACCGGCTTCCGTCCGGCGCGATGCCGCCGCCCGGCACGATCATGTGCGCGTGCGGATGATGCGTCATCGCCGAGCCCCAAGTGTGAAGGACGGCGGTGATGCCGATGCGCGCGCCGAGATGCTTTGGATCCGCCGCGATCGTCAGCATCGTCTCCGATGCCGCCTTGAACAGTAGGTTGTAGACCGCCGCCTTGTTCTGGAATGCGATGGCGGCGACCTCGGCGGGGAGCGTGAATACGACGTGGAAGTAGCCGACCGGCAGCAGGTCGGCTACTCGCTCGGCGAGCCATGTCCGCGCGGCCGCGCCCTGGCACTTGGGACAATGCCGGTTGCGGCAGGAATTGTAGGCGATGCGCCACCGGCCGCAGTCCTCGCAGGCTTCGACATGCCCGCCGAGGGCTGCGGTGCGACATTGCTCGATCGCAGACATGACCTTGAGTTGCTGCAGGCTCAGATGACCTGCATAGACGGCCCGATAGGCGGGCCCGGCGGCACGGAAGACATCGGCGACCTCGACAGAGGCGCGCACGGCTCAGCCGTCGGGCGAGATCTCTCCCGGCTTGAACAGACCGAGCTTGTCGAGCGGGCTCGTCACCGTTCGCACCGTGCGGGTCGCCACCTTGGTATAGAAGGCGGTGTTGTTCAGCTTGGCGTGCCCGAGCAGGACCTGGATGATCCGGATGTCGGTGCCGTCCTCCAGCAGGTGGGTGGCGAAGCTGTGGCGCAGCGTGTGCGGCCCGACCCGCTTGGCGATGTCGGCGGCCTGGGCCGCCTCGACGACCACGCGATAGAGCTGCCGCGTGCTGATCGGCTTCATCGGATGCTGCCCCGGAAACAGCCAGCCGTCGCGGTGCATCACGCCCTGCTGCCGCCCGACCTTCCACCATTGGCGCAGCAGCGCGAGCAGGTCCTCTGACAACATGGCGTTGCGATATCGCCCGCCTTTGCCGCGCTCGACGCGCAATAGCATGCGCTCGCTGTCGACGTCAGCGACCTTCAGCATCGACACCTCGGCGACGCGCAGCCCTGAGCCATAGGCGACCGAGAGCGCGGCCTGGTGCTTGAGGCAGGTGGTGGCGTTGAGCAGCCGGGCAACCTCGTCGCGGCTCAGGACCACGGGCAGCTTGCGCGGATGCGCCAGCCGGACGAGCTTGCGCGCCAGATCGGGACGATCGACCGTATGCGTGAAGAAGAAGCGCAGCGCCGACACGATGCTGTTCATGGTCGGCACGGGAACGCCGCCGTCCTGCTGCTCGATCTGGAACCGGCGCAAGTCGTCGGTGGTTGCTGTGTCTGGTGAGCGCCCAAGGAATGTCGCCAGACGTCCGATGTCGCGGAGATAGTTGCGTTGCGTCTCCCCCGAGAAACGCCGCATGTTCATGTCGTCGATCAGTCGCTGGCGCAACGGGCTGATCGAAGCTTCGAGAACTGGATGAGGCATGGTCAGGCTCCTTGTTGAAGAAGCCTGTGATGCTCTGCCGCTGCCGAACCCCGCTCAACGCAGGCGCGACGTCCGGTTCGTGATCTCTACCTCGTCCCCACGCGCCCATCCCGCGCAGCGGGTTCGTTCCACGGGCAGCAACGGTTAGATTGCTGCCGTTCGGTCCCGATAAGGGATGTTCAGTGCGGCTGCCCCCAATGCCAACTTGGACGGCGCCACTGCGGAATGCTGTTCAGTATCCTCCCTATCGCCTCTGGCATTGGCATGCGGCGTTTCTCCCTGCCACGGCTGAAGCGGAACAAGGTCGCTGCTCTGGATAGGTGGGGCTTGAGTTTTCTCGGGCTGGGCATTCGGCCACCGATGACGTCGCTGGGCAACATGGTTGGCGCGCGGCGCGACTATCTTGGCAATGCCTGGTGGATCGCCGCGTTCCCCGGCATCGCGATCGTCGTGACGACGCTCGCGATCAGTCTTGTCGGCGATTGGCTGCGCGACCGGTTCGACCAGACCCTTCGATAAAATCCGCAGCGATGATTGCGGTTGCAGCGGCGCTGGCGATGGCCAGTTGAAGCCGCGCCGCTGGCGGTTCTGTCCCGCATGCTTTCCGCGGGACCCATCAATACCCGCATTCCTACAATGAATTTGCTGCCCGAGGAAAGAAAACGAAAATAAGCGAACACAATTGATGAATGCGAGGAGACGAATGACGGCAGAAGCGAGTACGACGGGCAAACAATGGCTCCAAGCGATCCGGGCCGACAGCCTGCCCGTCGATGACGCGACGCGTATCGAGCACAACGGGTCCTGCATCGCGATCTTCAATCTGGCGGGCAAGTTCTACGCAACCGCCGGCGTTTGCACGCATGCACACGCTTTCCTCTCGGAGGGCTATATCGATGGGCAGACCATCGAATGCCCACTGCATCAGGGACTGTTTCATATCCCGACCGGCACACCGCTTTCACCGCCCGTAACCGAGCGGCTGAGGACCTACGAAACCAAGGTGAAGGACGGTTACGTCCACGTCCTGGTGGAAGGAGGAGAATGACCACGACTTCTTCGGGACATGTCCCGGGCTGAAACCAAAATATGGGAGGAGAACCTTAAATGCTAAAGCTATCACGACGTCATCTGTTGAAGACAGCCGCCGCACTTTCCGTGCTTGCCGCGGCACCTGTGGGAATCGCACCGGCGTTCGCGGGAGACTCTGTTCACACTGTCCTCAACGGCCTGATCAAGAAATACTCCGACGAAGCCAAGGCCGGCATGTCGAATGGCGAAGTCAGCGCATTGTTCGAGAAGGACGGTTTCCGGGATTATCTCGACGTCTACCCGGTGGGCGATCTCGCCGGCGGGTTCGTCTGGAAACCCGGCATGGGCGCCAGCTTCACCGGTCCCTACAGCAAGCTCAAGATCAAATCGCCCTTCACCGATTACCTGCCGCTGCCGGAAGGGCCGGTGCTCGATGCGAACAAGAAATACCGGATCGGCCTCGTCTTTCACGGGTTCAATCATCCCTGGCTGATCAGCCTCGCGGACACCGCGGCTTGGGAAGCGGCGCGCCATCCCAACATCGAACTCGAAGTCATCGATGCCGAGTTCGACGACAACAAGATGGGCCAGGTGATCGATACCTGGATCGCCAAGCAGTATGACGGCATCGTGCTGTGGCCGAACCGCGAGGCGCCCATGGGGCCGCCGGTCGACCGCGCCATCGCGGCCGGTATCCCGGTGGTCAGCCTCGATCGCCGCACCTCATCCGAGCAGATCAGCTCGGAGGTGCTCGGCAACTTCTATGCCAACGGACTGCAACAAGGCCTTTACCTCAGGCATGCCGCGCCGGACGGCAATATCGTTTTCAACCGCAAGGATCTCGGCAGCACCGCGGATTCGATCCGCACCGGCGCCTTTCTTGAAGCGATCGGCAATACGCCGGGCTACAAAGTGCTGGCCAATTACCATACCAACAGCCAGCGTACGCAAGCCTTCAAAGCGACGGCGGATGCCCTCCAGGCATTCAAGGATATTTCGGTGTCGTTCAACACCGGCGGCGAGGAAGCCATGGGCGCTCTCGACGCGATCCGCGAAGCCAACCGGCTGAACAGCGCGCCGGGTGGCAAGAAGATCATCATTCTCGCCAACGACGACGCCCGCGAGGTGCTGAAGGAGATCAAGGCCGGCAACATCGAGATGGTGTCGCCCTACACGCCACTGATCGGCGACATCGGCATCCGCGCCGTCGTCATGCATATCGGCGCCAAGGCGGGTCTCAACGAAGCGCCGCCCAAACTTATCATGACGCCGAACCTGCCGATGATCACCAAGGAGAAGATGAACATCGAAGGCATCGAGACACTGACTCCGGACGAATGGCCCTACGCCTACGGTCCGGAAATCTCGGGCTGACGGCCGCTCCCAAGCCGCCTGCCGGAATCCTGACGCGTCGGGATCCGGCAGGCCTTGACCCAATCAGGCAGGCATGGTGCGACACAATATGAGCATTCTCGAAAACAAGGTCGCCGAGCCGGTTTCCCCCGCGCGACCGGCCGGCGCCCGGCGGCACCCGGGCGCCGGCGATATGAGCCGCGTCGCGGTGCTGGTCGCTCTGCTTATTGCGGGTCAGGCGATCGCGCCCTCGTTCCTTTCCCTTGCCAACATCCACGTCATACTGCTCGCCGTGGCGGGGATCGGCATCATGGCCTATGGCATGACGCTGGTGGTCATCACGGGAGAGATCGACCTGTCGGTCGCGGGCGTCGCCGTCCTTTCCTGCGTCGTCGGCGGCCTGCTGATCCCGACCGGATCGGCAACTCTTGTGATCGGCGCGACCTTGCTCGTCGGCTTCGGTGCAGGCTTGGCCAACGGCGTCCTGGTCGCCGCTTTCGGCATTCCTTCGCTGATCGCGACACTTGGAATGCTGGGCATCAGTCGCGCCGTCGCCAACATTGCCTCGGGTGGGCAGGCGCTCTATCCGGAAGGCCTCCTAACGTATCTATGGCTTGGCCGCGGAGCCTTCGCCGGCATTCCCGTTCCTGTATGGCTGCTTCTCGTGCTGGGTGCGGCGGCGATCGCTCTGACCAAGTATTCGATCTTCGGCCGTGCGCTTTTCGCAACCGGAGGCAATGCAACCGCCGCGGCGCTGTCAGGCATCAACATCGTTGCCGTTCGCGTCACTGTATTCGTGATCTCAGGCGTCTGCGCCGCACTTGCCGGCATGCTTGAAAGCGCGCGCCTGTCTTATATTAATCCCGCCGGCTTCGAAGGCATGGAACTATCGGTGCTCGCGGTGACCGTTCTCGGAGGCGCGGCGCTGGCGGGCGGCGTTGGGTCGATCAGCGGAACCTTCGTAGCGACCATGATCATTGGCATCGTCAACAACCTTCTCAACCAGCTCGGCGTCAGCATCTACCTGCAACAGGTGGTCACAGCAGCGGTCATTCTTGCAGTGGTCTTGCCGGGCATGTGGCAGCGCGGGATAGCGAAATGAGCGTCGTCGGTGTTTCAGGAGTTTCCACGTCGCGCGTTGCTCCCTTCCTGCAAGGATTGGCGCGCGAGCCGATCGTCTGGCTGATCGTAATGATTTTCGCCGTCGGCGCGTTGACATCCGAGTACTATCTCACCGCGCTGAACCTGGAGAACCTGATGCGCAACGTCGCCGTCATCGGGCTCCTGTCGCTGGGTATGACTGTCGTGCTGCTCACAGGCCGCATCGACCTTTCCGTCGCCGCCCTGATGATCTTTTCGGTCGTCGTCGGTGTCATCGTCATGACCGAGATCGGCCCGATGCTGGGCGGTCGCTGGCTGGTGCGCGGCAATACCTATGCCGGGCCGATCATCCCGGTGATCCTGATCGCGCTGGCGACGGGCACCATGGTCGGCGCGGTCAACGGCATCGGCATCGCCTATTTGAAGGTACCCTCCTTCATCATGACGCTCGTGTCGCTGACGGCGCTGCGCGGTTTCAATTACGTGCTCACCAACGGTCATCCCTACTATCTCAAGGCGCCGCTCTACGGCTGGATCGGCGACAGCAAGGTGGCGGGCATTCCGGTCAGCTTCCTGATCTTCCTTCTCGTGCTTCTTGCGCTGATCGCCTTCGTCAACGGCACGGTCCGCGGCGGCCGTTTCTACGCCATTGGCGGCAATGAGAAGGCCGCGCTCTATGCGGGTATCAAAACACAGCGTTACGTGGTGCTGGCCTATCTCATCAGCGGGTTCTGCGCCGCCGTCGCGGGCATCGTCTTCACGGCGCGGCTGAAATCCGTCGATGCGCCGCTCGCCGCCGGCTACGAATTGACCGCGATCGCCATTGCCGTCATTGGTGGCACCGCATTGGCAGGCGGCGTCGGCTCGCCCTGGCGCACGCTGCTCGGCAGCGTCGCCTTCGCCGCCGGCCTGAACCTGCTCGCCATCTGGGGCGTCGGCAACTGGTATCAGAACCTGGCGATCGGCATTGTCCTTATCGCATCGGTCGGCTTGTCGAGGACGAGCCGCAAGAAGACGCATTCATAGCCATTCAAGGGAGAGCGATCACATGGGCGGACATCTTACGCTCGGCATCGATATCGGCACGACCAACGTCAAGGCGGCAATCCTCGACACCAATACCGGAAAGGTGGTGGCTTTCGGCTCGCAGGAGCATCCGCTGTTCCATCCGTTTCCGGGCTGGGCGGAACAGGAGGCGTCGAACTACTGGAGCGCCGTCGTATCCGCCGTCAGGCAGTGCCTCGAACAAGGCCGATTCGCCGACGATATCGCCGCGGTGGCGTTGTCCGGCCTGGTTGGCGTCACGCTGCCAGTGAGCGACCAGGGCAAGCCGCTGCGCGCTGCCATGATCTGGATGGATTCCCGCTCGGAAGAGGAGTGCGACGACATCCGCCGCAGTGTCGGCGAAGCGACGATCAACAAGAATAACGGCAACCGCGTCGCGCCATGGTTCATCGATCCCAAGGCGCTGTGGATCAAGAAGCACGAGCCGCATATCTTCAACGCAACACATAAGTTCCTGTCGCCGTCCGGCTATTGCACTTACCGCATGTGCGGCAACTTCACGATGAACACCGGCGACGCCGGACTGGCCTACGCCTACGAATACCAGAAGGGGTGCTGGAACGAATCCATCGCCAAGGCGATCGGCATCCCGCTGGAGAAATTCCCGCGTCTTTATCAGTCGCATGAAGTGGTCGGCGAGGTGACCAAGCAGGCGGCCGAGGAAACCGGGCTGCGTCCCGGCACCATAGTTGCGGCCGGCGGCACCGACATCAGTTCGGCGGCGCTCGGCGTTGGCGTCACCACGGCGGGCGAGGCCTACTATTCCATGGGGACAGGATCAAATCTCGGCATCATGATCCCGACCGAGCAGGATGTTCACGAATATCGCATCCTGAAATGGCCGCACGTGCTGCCCGGCCTGACCATGTTCGACGGGCCGATGGCCTTCACCGGCGCATCGCTGAAATGGTTTCGCGATCAGTTTGGCGATTCCGAGTTCCGGCTGGCCGAGCGCATGGGCCATAATGTCTTTGACCTGTTCACGGAGCAGGCCAAGCAAGTGCCGGCCTGCTCCGATGGCCTGCTCTACCTGCCATATCTCGGCAACACGCTGTCGCCCAACTGGAACAGCAGCGCCGCCGGGGTCTTTTTCGGTGTGCGGCCAACGACGACACGAGCGCATTTCATTCGAGCGCTGATCGAAGGTGTCGCCTTCGATCTCTACTCAAATGTCCGTATCGCCAATGAGGCGGGCGTGAATGTCGACGGGCTCATCCTCAATGGGGGCCCGACGAAGAGCCGGTTCTGGAACCAGATCACCGCCAGCGTGGTCAACCTGCCGCTGAAGGTGCCCGACATCGGCGAAGCCGCCCCGATCGGCGACGCAATCCTCGCTGGCGTCGCGGCGGGCCTCTACAAATCGCCGACCGAGCCGCTCGGAAGCATCGTGCGCATCAAGGAGACGATCGATCCCGATCCGAAATTGCACGAGCGCTACCACGAATTCTTCGAGGTCTGGTCGTCGGTCTATCAGAACCTGCGCGGCGACATGGATCGCCACCGGATGCTGCTCAACAAGTACCATTCGGGATGACCGCGATGGGCGCCCCGCTACTCGAACTCAAAGCCATTCGAAAGACGTTTCCGGGCGTGCTGGCGCTCGCCGACGTGACATTCGATCTTAACGCCGGCGAAGTGCATGCATTGGTCGGCGAGAACGGCGCCGGCAAATCGACGCTGCTTTCGGTAATGAACGGCCTGACCGCAGCCGACAGCGGCGAAATCCTGATCGAAGGCAACCCGGTGGTCCTCGGCGACCCGACGGCGGCGCTGGCGAAGCGGCTGGCGCTGGTCCATCAGGAACTGGTGCTGTGCCCGAATCTCAGTGTCGCAGAAAACATCTTTCTCGGCCGCGAGCCCGCGGGTCGCATGGGCGGGAACAATCGTGCGGCGCTCAATCGGATGGCGAAGGAACTGCTCGACGAAATCCACGTCAGCCTCGACCCTTCGCGGCCGGTCGGCGAACTCAGCTTGAATGAGCAGCAGATTGTCGAAATCTGCCGGGCCCTTGCAAGTCGGCCGCGCGTGTTGGTGTTCGACGAGCCGACCGCCTCGCTGAATGACGACCAAGTTCGTCACCTGCTGGACATAATCCGCAAGCTCAAGGCGAGCGGCCTCGGCATCATCTACGTCTCTCACCGGCTGAGTGAGGTTCTTGAGATATCGGATCGCGTCACCGTGCTGCGCGACGGCCGCGTGGTTGGCACGCGCGCCATGGCGGAGCTGGACGAGGCAGCGCTTGTCTCGTTGATGGTTGGGCGCGAACACAAGCCTGGCCAGACGGCCTACAGGGAAAGACGGCACGGCGCCGTTGCGCTGGAGGCCAGGGCCATCGGCAAGGCAACGGTCTTCGACGACGTGTCGCTTGAAGTCCGGGCGGGCGAAGTCGTCGGCATTGCCGGCCTGCTTGGCTGCCAGCGCGAAGCGGTTGTTCGCGCCATCTTCGGCGCGATGTCGATCGACCGCGGCGAAATCCGGGTGCGAGGCAGGCCGGTGGCGTTGCGCTCGCCTCGGGACGCTATCGCGGCGGGCATCGGTTTCATGCCCGCCGACCGCAAGAGGGAGGGGCTGATCCTGCCGATGAATGTCGGCGACAATCTCGGCATGACTATCCTGCGCCGGCTCGGCCGTTTGGGCTTCCTGAAACGCCGGCAAAGAAATGCAACAGCCAATGATCTCATGCAAAAGCTGGCGATCAAAACCAGTGGGCTGTCGCAGCCGGCCTCGCAATTGTCCGGCGGCAACCAGCAGAAGATCGTCATCGGCAAATGGATCGCCCACGGCGGCGACATCGTGATTGCCGAAGATCCGACTCGGGGCGTCGATGTCGGCGCCAAGTTCGAGATATGGCGCGCAATCCAGGATCTCGCGAAGGAGGGCAAGGCCATCCTGCTGCTGACCACCGAACTGCAGGAGATGATGGATGCCTGCGATCGAATCCTGGTGATGAGCCGCGGCCGGGTGACCGGACACTTTCACCGCGAGGAGTTTTCGGCGGAGGCCATCGCTCATTGCTTCGTCGTGTGAGGCCGAAGCGATAGCGCCATGGGAACAATGAATTTTTCTTTCGCCGAACGCCTGGGTAGATCTTCCGTGACAACGAGCAATCTGAAGGAGGATCAGCATGCAGGGAGATAATTCTGCAAGCTATGCCGGGATCGGCGGCATCGGCAGCAAGATCTGGCCGCTGACGGGACCGGAAATCATTTCACGCGACAAGCTGAAGACGCTTCGCGCGCGCACCAATGGGCCGGGGCTGATCAGGCTGGCTGTTCATCTGTCGGCATTGGCATTGGGCATTCTCGCGATCTATCTGTCGGCCGGAACGCTTTGGCTGCAAATTCCCGCGATGTTTGCCTATGGCATTGTCATCGTGCTGCTCTTCGCGCCCCTGCACGAGTGCTCGCACGGTACCGCCTTCCATTCGCGATGGATCAACCATCTCGTCGGCTTCGCCGTCGCCGCCTTTACGTTCCGCCCGTTTCTCTACTTCAAATACCGCCATGCTGCGCACCACACGTTCACCCAGCACGAGGACCATGACCCGGACATCGTGCCTTTCCCAACGTCGCTGCGCGACTATTTCGGGCAGATCCTGGGCCTCTCTTTCTGGCCGAAACTCGTCGGCACGTTGTGGCGCGGGTCGACAGGACATTTCACGGAGGACGAGCGCGAGTTCCTGCCGGAATCTGTTTTCAAACAGGTGATGCTGGAAATCCGCCTGCTGATCCTGGCCTACATCGCCATCGCAGCCGTCTCGATCTACTTTGGCAGCGCTGTCGCGCTGGTCTACTGGTTGCTGCCCCGGTTCATGGGCGAACCTGTACTGCGCGCCATTCGCATGGCCGAACATACCGGGGCCGAGGAGAGCCCGAACCTTCTCGCCAACACCCGCACGACCTTGGCGAACCCCGTATTGCGATTGCTCTACTGGAACATGCCGTTCCATGCCGAGCACCACCTTGCCTCGTCCGTTCCGTTCCACGCGCTCGGCAAGCTCCACGCCGAAGTCTCGCCGCATCTTCAGTGCGTGAGCAAAGGCTACTTCCGGGTGCATCGCGAGATCCTTCGCGAGGTGCGGAAGAGCAGCCGCGCCGGCAATACGCCCGCCGGCCAGGGAGCGTGAGCGGCAGTGGCAAACATCGGGAGAACAGCCGGCGTCGTCATAATCGGCGGCGGACATGCGGGCGGCCGCACGGCGGAGCGGCTTCGGCACGGCGGCTTCGCCGGATCGATCGACGTGATCGGGATCGAAAAGGAACTGCCCTACGAGCGGCCGCCGCTGTCGAAAAGCGTGCTGACGTCTGCTGAAGCGCCGGCGAACGCCTATCTGCTGCCGTCGGCGAAATGGAAGGAGATCGGCGTAACCTTTCATTTAGGCGCCGAGGCGACAGGCATCAACAGGCATGCGAAGTCGGTTGCGCTGGAGGGCCGTAGCCCGCTCGCCTATCGCAAACTGGTGTTGGCGACGGGACTGTCGCCACGCAGGATCGCCAGTCTGAAACCAATTGCCGACCGGATCGCTTATCTCCGCTCCTTCGAGGATGCGCTGTCGCTGCGCAGCCGGATCGTCCCCGGTATGTCGATCGTGCTGGTCGGAGCGGGACTGATCGGCCTTGAAGTTGCCGCGAGCGCCGTCCAGCGAGGCGCCCACGTCACCGTGCTTGAGGCCTCGGATCGGCCGCTGAGCCGGCTGCTCCCCAGCTATCTGTCGCGATGGATCGCGCAGGTGCACGAGCGGGCAGGGGTTCGCATCCTCTGTGGCCGGCAAATCGCCGCCTCGGAATCGCTAGGCCAGACCGCATGCCTGCACATCGACGACGGCTCGCAACTGCAGGCTGATCTCGTGCTGGTCGGCATCGGCGGTACCCCCAACGACCGCCTGGCTCGCGAAGCCGGGCTCGATATCGACAACGGCATCGTCGTCAACGCATTCGGCCAGACCAGCGATCCCGACATTTTCGCCGTCGGCGACGTCGCCGCTCACGAAAATCCATTCTTCAGTCGCCGCTGGCGACTGGAATCCTGGAAGAACGCCGAGGACCAGGCGGGCATAGTCGCCAGCTATCTTTGCGGCCAACCGGCGGCTTACGGCGAGGTGCCGTGGTTCTGGACCGATCAATACGACCTGAACATCCAAGTGGCCGGCCTGCCCTGCCAAGATGAGCCAACCTACGAGCGGGGCAAGCCTGGCGAACGCGCATATCTGGCCTATTTCACCGAAGGCGAACGGCTGATCGGCGCTGTCGGCGTCGGCTGTGGCCGCGATATCCGCATTGCGCGCGAAATCATCAAGGCAGGCGGCAAACTGGATGCAGCGGACCTCGTTCGCAAAGGACTCGCGCCGTTTCCCGCCTCGCTTGCAAGGCGCGTGTCGTGATCCGCTCGCCTGCTGCGATCTGTTTTGAGCCGAACCGGCCCCTGGCGGTCGAAACCGTGCGGGTGGCGCCGCCAGGCCACGGCGAAGTGCTGGTCGAGATCGTCGCTTCCGGTCTCTGCCATACCGACCTTACGGCGCTGGACGGCGTCAATGCGACCAGCGTCTATCCGCTGATTCCCGGACATGAGGGTGCCGGGCGCGTCGTCGAGACCGGCGCAGGCGTCATCGGATTGCGGCCCGGCGATCACGTCATTCCGCTCTACGGGCCGGAGTGCATGCATTGCCGCATGTGCAGGAGCGGCCGCACCAATCTGTGCTGGACGATCAAACCGACACGCGACAAGGGCGTGATGCCGGACGGCACGCCACGTTTCTCGCTGGACGCCGTGCCTGTGCATCACTTCATGGGCACCTCGACGCTGTCCCGCTATACGGTCGTTCCCGAAATCGCTCTGGCCAAGATCCGGGAGGATGCCCCGCTGGACAAGGTTTGTCTGTTCGGCTGTGGCGTCACCACCGGCGTCGGTGCCGCGCTTTCCGATATCCGCGAGGGCGATGCGACCGTCGTGTTCGGACTGGGAGGCATCGGTATCAATGTCATCCAGGGGGCACGGCTGGCCGGTGCAAGGACGATCATCGGCGTCGATGTCACCGACCGAAAAACCGAACTCGCCAAAGCCTATGGCATGACCGATTTCATCGATGCGGGGCGTGATGGCCCGAAAGTAGTGCAGGCTATCCGTGACATCACCGAGGGTGGCGCCGATGTCGCGTTCGAGTGTACCGGAATCGTGCCTGTCATGCGCCAGGCCTTCGATTGCTGCCATCCGGCGTGGGGAACAGCGGTGCTGCTCGGGGTTGAACCTCCAGGCGCTGAAATGGGCTTTCCGCCAGTCGGGGTGCGTTATGGCCGAACTATCCGGGGGAGCTATTTCGGTGGCGTCAAGGGCCGCAGCGGGCTCGGTCGCCTGATCGATTTCTACATGGATGACAAGCTCGACCTCGACCGGCAGATCACCCACAGGCTTACGCTCGGCGAGGTCAATCACGGCTTCGACTTGATGCGGGCGGGAAAGTCCGTTCGCGGCGTTGTCCATTTCGAGTGAACGACATGGGACGCCGCACCGAAGCCGGGTACGTCTTCCGCGACCGATATCCGGAGCGGATGGATGTCTACCGCAGGTTCGACGAAGCAAGTGCCGCGGCGCGCGCGACGCTTCCCTGCAAACGCAACTTGGCGTATGGCGGGCATCCACGCCAGGTCTTCGATCTTTTTCCCGCAGGCAACGGCGCGCCGTTAGTGGTCTTCGTCCATGGCGGCTACTGGCAGAGCCTCGACAAAGACCGTTATTCTTTCGTCGCTTCGTCGCTGCTTTCTCGAGGGTTCTCGGTTGCCCTGCCGAACTACCCGCTGGCGCCCGACGCCGACATGAAAGCCATCGTTGGCAGTGTCAGTGGTTGCCTGCCCGCAATCCTGGACATGCTCGAAGCGCCGCCGCCGCTCTGGATCGCGACCGGCCACTCGGCCGGGGGACATCTCGCCGCAATGCTGGCCATGAATGCCAAAGCTTGCAATGTGCCGCTGGCGGCGTGCGCGCCGATCAGCGGCATCTTCGACGTCGAGCCGCTGGTGGAAACATCGCTGAATGCAGCCCTCGGCCTGGACGTCGAGCGCGCCGCGGCGCTCAGCCCCATGCGTCGCCCGCCGCCTTGCTGTCCACTGACGGCTTTTGCCGGGGCAAGCGAAACGTCCGAGTTCATAAGCCAGTCCGAGCGGTTCGTAGCGCATTGGCATGCGAGCGGCCAACCTGCCGAACTGGTTTCGCTCCGGGACAAAAACCACTACACGGTCCTTTGCGATCTGCTGGAGGAGCATTCGGAAATCGCCGAAGGGATCACGCGGGCGGCGAAAGCCTTTCGCCGGGAGGAGAAAAGGATTGACTGGCGCTAACAAGCTGCATTTCGTCAATTTCAGCCAGCTGCGGTCCTTTTATGCGGTCGGGCGTGAACTGAGCTTCACGAAGGCGGCGGACCTGCTGTGCGTCGGCCAACCGACGGTGACGACGCAGATCAAGGCGCTGGAGGAGACGTACGACGTCCAGCTTTTCCTGCGCTCGCCGCGCGGCCTGAAGCTCACCGATGCCGGTGAGGCGCTGCTTACCGTCGCTCGCCAGATATTCTCGCTGGAGGAGCAGGCGGTCGGAATTCTGCAGGCCGAGGGCAACCAGATATCGGGCAAGCTGCGCGTCGGTACCGTCGGACCGTTTTTCGTTATGGAACTGCTCAGCGCCTTCCACGCAAAATACCCGCTGATGCAGGTTTTCCTGGAAAGCGGCAATTCGGACGCAATCTACAACAAGCTTCTGAACTACGAGGTGGATGTCGCAATCATCGGCCGCGACTACGACGATCCGCGTCTCGATCTCATTCAACTCGGTCGCCATGAGGTGATCGTCTTCGTCCATCGCGACCACCCATGGGGCGGGCGCCGGCAGATCGATCTTGAGGAACTGGACGGGCAGCGCTTGATCGTCCGCGAGCCGGGTTCGATGACCCGTCGCGCGCTGGAGGAGTTGCTCGACCAGCATCGGGTGAAGCCGAACGTAGTGATGGAAATCCCACGCGACGGGGTTCGTGAAGCTGTCGCCGTAGGTCTAGGCGCCGGCATCGTTTCCAAAACCGAATTTCTCCCGGACGATCGCCTGACGGCACTTTCAATTTCCGATCACAAACCCTTCACGCAATCCTTCGCCGCGTGCCTGAAGGCGCGTCAGACCCTTCGCCCCATAGACGCGTTCATGAAATTAGTCAGGGGTCATCAGAAGTCGGTTCAAGTTCCCGATGAATGAAAGAAGGGCGTTCTCGATCCAATGAGCGCTTGGACGGAATTGTTCTACGCATCCGTTTGCGACAATGCTGGCATGTAGCTCCCGCAAACGATTGCCGCATATGAATTTTCGGATTGAGATTGAGCATGACATTGAAGGCTCTCGGGCGGATCGAAAGCTAGCACTAGCTGTAGACCGTCACGCGAATCGGCCCCTTGATGGACTTTAGGCATGTCGACTTGCCGCGTAGGCCACTCTAATCCCCGCCGCACGTAGGTTGGAGCAGGCGCAGAGCGACGCCTAACGGACGTCTGATTTCGTAGGGCACGCTTCGAAAGCCGCCGGTCCGCTTCCCAACATTGCCAGTCACTATTTACCCCAGGATAAATGGCCGCTTTCGAGACACAATAGTGCGGGTCTGAATGACCGACATTAGGCGCATTGCTGCTCGGCAGCATTTGGGGCCGTAAACGGACTGTCCGTTTACGGGTCCCCCAAGGTCAGCTTGCGCAAGGTGGCCGCGCCGCATTGGACGCTTTCGCACGTTCCCGAATACGATTGCTGCTGAGGCCGGTTTCTCGAGCAGTTAGCTAATCTCCTCGAAGCCAAAGTTCAGGAAACAGGCTGCTGCTGCCGGCCCTGGGGACTGGTAACTGTTGGTATTCGAGGACTATCCGGGCTCTGCTGGAGCCGGCTCGCTAATGCCACCGTGAGAGCTTGTGCGAGGCACATCGGGGCCGCCAGCGAGCGCGAGAAGGTGTATTCATGTTCCGGAACGGCAAAAAGCACCGAGGCCGATTTCGCGAGTGGAGACAAGGTGCTGTCCGAAATGGCGATGATCGGCACCTTGGCCGCAGCCACCTGTTCAACCACATTGACGACTTCGGTCGCGTAGAACCGGAAGGATACCGCAAACAGGAGATCACGCTGAGTGATCGTGCGCGCCATGTAGGTTGCGAGGCCACCGCTGGGATCCAGGAGGACGCAACGTTTGCCAAGCATAGTCAGGACGTAGCGCAACAGGTCGACAACCGGGGCCGAGCGCAGCTGTCCTATCAGGTAGACTGTCTCACACTTCTGCAACAGATCGACGGCCTCGACGATCTTGTCAGCCGAAACGTCCGCCAGCAAATCCTGCAGCGATGCGATATCCCGCACAACCAGATCCCGCAGAAATCCAAGTTCGCTTCGATCTTCCCGACTACCCAGCTCCGCCTCGAGCGCCCGCATCCTCGCCTCGAAGCCTGGTGCGGCAGTGGAAAGGCGCTTTTGAAACAAGCCCTGAAGCTCTTTGAAGCCCTCATAGCCGAGTGACTGCGCGAACCGAACAAAACTGGACGCGTGGATTCCACAGCGCTCGGCGATCGCGCTTACCGAGAGAACCGCTACGTCGTTCGGGTTCTGGGTCAGGTAAACCGAGATCGCCTGATACGATTTACTCATGCCCTCGAAACGATCATGCACGAGGCGGATGAGTTCTTCGTAGTTCTTCGGTGGTTCGGCAACATTCATATTCAAGATTCCTGCAAAATTCGTTGCAGTGTGCCCCGAACTCGTTGGAATTGCCAATGGATTGGCGAAATGATCCGCATCTTTCAATGTGGACCATTTCCCATCGTTCAATAGGCTTGCTGGCCGGTCAGCTTTTCGATGATCTTGTCGATCGAGACCGCCAGGACGAGCAGCAACCCGGTGACGATGAGCCTGACTTCGTTCTTGACGCCCATGAGATTGAGGCCGTTTTGAACGGTTCCGATGACCAATGCCCCAAGCAGTGCCGCATGGATGGCGCCGCGCCCACCGAACAGGCTGACGCCCCCGATGACCGCCGCTGCTATGGATTCCAGCAGAAGGGTACCGCCGCCGACGCCACCGCCGGAAAATACCCCCACACCCAGCGTTCGTGAGGACGCAATGATGCCCGCAATAGCCGCGACGCCGCCTGCGATGGCAAACGCCGCGGTCCGAATGCGCGGGACCTTGATGCCGGAACGCCTGGCGGCCTCGGCATTGTTGCCGATCGCGTAGAGGTAGAGGCCGAACTGCGTTTCGTTGAGAATGTACCCGCCCAGCCCAAGCAGAACGGCAAATATGAGCACTGGTAGCGGAATTCCCTGATTGGCATTGAGGACCACGACCACCGCGGCGCCAATGAGTGCCGATACAGTCAACGGTATAACGACCGCATGCATGACAGAGACTTCCAGGCCAACTTTGCGTCTGCGCCGGACGCTGGAGAGAATGAGAAGCGCCAGCACTACGATGCCGGCCGCCCAGGCAAGCCAGGCGTAAATTCCTTCGATCGTCGTTTGTGCAATCAATTCGACGCCCGTACCCATGAGCCCGAACCGTGCCGTGGCAGGCAATAAAAGCAGCTGTATGCCGTTCAATGCGAGGCCGAGCCCAAGCGTAACCACGAACGAAGGCACACCGATCCAGTTTACCCAGCGGGCTGAGCCCGAGCCGATTGCAGCACCAAGCAAGACAGACAGCGGAAGGGCAAGCCACGGGGAGATACCGTAGTCGACAATCATTTTGGCGCTCATCACCGCCGTGACGCCATGGATAGCCGCAATCGAGAGATCTATCTCTCGAACCAGAAGCACAAACATCAGGCCGAGCGCCATGATGCCGACGACGGTCGACTGCAGCAGCAAGTTAGAAAGATTGCGAGGCGTGAGAAACACGTCGCTTTGAAGAGCGAAGAAGACCCAAAGCGCAACAAGTCCAATTATCACTGGCAACGCCCGAAGGTCGCTTCCAAGCAACTCGCCAAAGGTGCGGCGTTTCGGAGCCGCGCTTGCCGAGATCGAGACCATGACTTTCCTCCCTGAGGTGAATTTCGGCGGCGGATCAGCCGGCCAGATTTACACCTTCGTTGCCGCCCACCATCGCATTCACGACTGTCTCTCCGGTCACGTCCTTCGACCGGAAACTGGCGGCGTTCGCGCCAAGGCGCATAACCTCGATCCTGTCTGTCGAGTTGACTACGAAGTGATGGATATCATGGCTGACAACGACCACACCAAGCCCGTCATCAGCGAGGCTGCGTATGAGGTCCGCGACCTGCTGCGCGGCCGAGTGGCTCAGAGCCGCGGTGGGCTCGTCCAAAATTACAACCTTGGGCTTCCACAGGACCGACCGGGCGATGGCGATGTTCTGGCGCTGTCCTCCCGACATCGCACCGACGGGTCGGGTTAGCGAGAGATTGCTGAGCCGCATCCGGGACATGACCTCGCGTGCCCGCACTTCGCACTCCGCTCGTCTTATGCGGCTACCGAACAGGCGCGAGCCGGTAAGCTCGCGTCCCAAAAACAGGTTCTGCACCGCGTCCAGATTGTTGCACAGGGCGAGGTCCTGGTAGACGGTGGCAATGCCATGCTTGGTGGCATCAGATGGGGTGCGAACGAGCGCCGGCCTGCCCTCGATCTCGTATTCGCCGGAGTCAGCGGCATGAACGCCTGCCATGACTTTGACGAGCGTCGACTTGCCGGCTCCGTTGTCGCCGACAAGGGCAACAATCTCGCCGGCGTGAACGTCCACGGACGCGCCGCGTAGCGCGTGCACTGACCCAAACGACTTCTGGATATTGCGGAGGGAAAGGAGCGGCACGGACGAGTTCCTGGCCGACGCCTGCCGCATGGAAGGCTCATCTGCTGGTACGGTCATTGTTTTCTCCTCCCCAGGCTTGGTGGGGGGCCATCGTCGGTGGCCCCCCTTCGTGGCTCTACAGGTTCTTCTTGCAGATATCGGTCGTCTCAATGCCCTTGCAGATCTCCGGCCAAGTCCAGACACCGGCCTTCACCACGTCGCCGAGGTTGTCCTTGGTGATGTTCGAGACAGGAAGGAAGACAGCCGGCACGTCCATGAAGGTGTTGTTGACCTTGCCGTTGATCAGGTTCTGCGGAACACCTTTGCCGGCCACGATCGATGCGACCACATCGGCCGCATAGTTCGCCTGAACCTTGAGATCCTTAAGCACGGAGTTGTCCTGCCAGCCCTGCGCGACGTAGCGCAGCGCTTCGACGGTTGCATCCTGTCCACCAGTCACCAGCTTGTCGCCTGGCTTGAAGCCCTGGGAAATGAGGGCCGCAACCGAGCCGCCGGTCGTGCCGTCGTTCATGCCGATGAAAGCGTCGACGTCGCCGCCATTCTTGGTGAGGCAGTCTTCGGCGAAGCTTTGAGCGATCGTCGGATCCCAGTTCTGCGTGTACTGCTCACAGACGACCTGTACCTTGCCGGAATCGATCAGCGGCTTAAGGAATTCATCCTGGCCCGCTTCATACTGCTTGGTGCCATATTCGCCCTGGTTGCCCTTCACTCGGGCGACCTTTACCGGGGTTTTCGACATCGCCTTGATCAGTTCGGCGGCACGCTTGCCCTGCTCGCGGCCAACGGCAAGTGAATCAAACACCACATGAGCCTCGGCCTTTCCGCCAACGGCATCGTGATCGTAGAGCACGACAGGCACATTCGCCTTGGCCGCCGCTGCCAGTTCGCCGGCGGCGAGATTGGCGTCGGCGGAAGTGAGGAGGATGACCTTCGCTCCTTGGGCAATGGCGTCCTCGACCTGAGACTGCTGCTTGGACGGGTCGCCTTGGGCGTTGGCGACGACGACTTCAACGTCCGGGGCTTTCTCCTTCATGGCCGCAACGAAAAAAGGAGCATCACGGCTTTCAAAGCGGATCGTCGTTTCGTTGGGAAGGAGAAAGAAAACCTTCGCCTTGTCCGCTGCGGCGGCACCGCCAAGCAGGGCCGCGGAAATGACGGTTGACGCGAAAAGGGTAGAAATCAGTCGTTCCATTCAGACCTCCCGTGGAACAATGGTTACCCGGAGCTGCGGGCTTGAGATCTCTCTCCTCGCCTTCTCCTCCCCGGCCTGAACATTGACGCTTGCAATGCTCATTGCACAATTATGTATTCCGCAAAACACGATGAGTCAAAGGAAAAATGCAACGATACGTGACTGATCCATAAAACCGCAAAAAGCATTGCATACAAGCACCACCTCGAACGCAACCCACTCGTCAAGCGGCCTTGCCTGCGGAGCGGTTCACGACCAAAGCCGGGTCGATCTTCCCCGAAAAAAAATCGATCACGTTTCGGACTGAAGCCACGGCCATTCGTTCTCCGCACTCTCTTGTCAGCCCAGCGATGTGAGGTGAGAGGATGACCTGATGCAGATTGACCAGTGGGTTGCCTTCGGCCGGCGGCTCACGGTCGAAGACATCAAGGCCCGCAGCGCCGACCTGGCCAGAGCGCAAAGCGTCAACGAGAGCTTGCTCCTCGACAATGCCTCCTCTGGCCGTATTCACCAGGATGGCGCCACGCCTCATGACAGCAAATTCCGCGCGGCCTATCAGCGGCTGGTCGGCCTTGGGTATGTTGATCGAAACGATGTCGGCCCATGACAAACCGTCTCGCAGCGTAGCTACCGCACTGACCGGGCCTTCGGGCCAGCCTTGCTCTCGCAAATAAGGGTCGAAGGCTTTGACGTCCATGCCAAAGCCGGAAGCCATGCGCGCCAGATGGCGCCCAATTCGGCCAAACCCGACGATGAGGAGATTCTTGCCCGAAATCTCCTGCGACTCCAGATTGTTGCGCCATCCCCACTCCTTGGGTTGCCGTACCGAGCGATCGGCACGAAGCGCACGTTTGGACGCGGCAAGGATGAGCATCATGGCGTGCTCAGCGACCGAGACTGAATTTACGTCTCCGACGATCGTGAGCGCGATGCCGCGTTCGTTCAACGACTGCAAATGCACGGCGTCATATCCAACCCCATGCCGGGAAACGACCCTCAGGCGATCGGCTTTCGCAACAGTCTCGGCAGACAAGGGTTGAGTCCGAAGGACAAGTGCGTCCGCCTTGCCGATCAGAGGTGCATATGACTGCTCGGACACTTCTTCAACATAGTCGAACGTGATGTCCGGCAGGCTGTTCAGGAGGGCTACGCCGGAGGAATGCAGTTTCCCGGCAATAAGGATATGCGGCATCAGTGGGCCCCCTTCTCTCCGGCGGCGGCGACCCGTCCTGTTAGTTCCCGAAAGCGACCGACACTTGCCGCCGCGGCTGCGGCCAGGAGGCGAGAGTCCCCCGCGACGGTGGTCATGTTGAATCCCCATTCGATGGCGCGGGCTGCGTAGTCGGCGGTGCCGCAGTGCAGGGCCGCTTTGATGCCGTTGGCTTTGCAGGCCGCCACGATCCGGCGCAGGGCGTCGATCATCTCGGGCTCTTCGCGATCGAAGCCGGGAGGCAGTCTACCCTGCGTCAGGCTGAGCGTCAGATCCGCAGGTCCGACGTAGATACCGTCCAGACCCGGCGTAGCAGCGATCTCGTCGAGGTTGTCCATCGCATGCTTGGTTTCGACCATCGCAAAAGCCAGGATTTCGTCGTTGGCTTCGCCTGCGTAATTAGAGCCGGCTGCAAAGCTGACCCTGGTTGGCCCGAAACTACGCTGCCCTAACGGCGGATAACGCAGGTAGCTGACGAACTCCGCAGCCTGCGCGCCAGTGTTTACCATCGGGCAGACAATGCCATATGCGCCCGCATCCAGCGCTTTCATGATGATACCGGGTTCGAGCCAGGGAACACGAGCCATGGGTACGACCCCGGAAGCCCGCATTGCCTGAAACATGGGCAACACCGCGGCATAGTCCAAAGCGCCGTGCTGAATATCGATCGAAACGGAGTCATAGCCCTGCGCCGCCATGATCTCGGCCGTGAAGGCATTTCCGATCGAAAGCCAGCCGTTGATCGTCGGTCGACCCTCGGCCCAAATCTGCTTCAGCTTGTTCTTTATCATTCGAGCCTCCTAGAACACGATCTGTGTGAGCTTGGTATCGAGGTAGTCGTTAATGCCTTCGGTCCCGCCTTCACGTCCCATGCCGGAGTGGTTGGTGCCGCCGAATGGAGCTTCGGATGCCGCCAAGGCGAAGCTGTTGATGCCGACCATCCCGGCCTTCAGCGCGGAAACAGTGCGACGCGCTCGTCCAGGCGAACGGGTAAATGCATAAGCGGACAGGCCCATGTCCGAGGCATTTGCGCGTGAGAGTGCTTCCTCTTCCTCAGTGAAGCGCGTGATCGCCGCGATGGGACCGAAGTTCTCCTGGTCGAAGACCTTCATATCGTCCGTGACATCGGTCAGGACGGTCGGCACGAAGAAATGGCCCGAATTGAGATCCGACGCCCGACCGCCGCCCGCAACCAATGTCGCGCCTGCGCTCACCGCATCGGCGACGATGGCGTCGATCTCTCTGAACCGAGCCGCGTTTATTAGCGGGCCCATCTGGGTCGATGGATCAAGCCCATCGCCTAGCTTGAGTGCCTTGGCCCTCTTGACGAAGCCGTCGACGAACTGATCGTGAAGGCTGTCATGGATGAAGAACCGATCGGGCGTCACGCACACCTGACCGGCATTCGCAAATTTCGTCGGCACCGACACGTTAAGCGCGAGCTCGAGATCCGCGTCGTCGTAGACGATCAGGGGGGCGTTGCCGCCAAGCTCCATCGACACTTTTTTAACGGTGTCCGCCGCATCCCGGATCATCTGCTGGCCGACGCGGGTCGAACCGGTCAAGGACACTTTTCGCACTGCCTTGTCGGCCATGATCGGGGCATAGGTCGTGGCAGTCGGTCCCACCACCAGATTGACCGTGCCCTTGGGAAGATTGGCGACACGCATGCAGTCGACCATGACCATGGCGACGCCAGGCGTTTGGCTTGACGGACGCACGAGGACGGAGCATCCGGCAGCCAGCGCCGGCGCGACTTTTCGAGCGACAAGCGCAGCGGGAAAGTTCCAGGCGGTGAAGGCGCCGACGATGCCAACCGGCTCGCGGAATACTTCGAAACGGCCGCCAGGAACTCGCGATTCGATAATCCTGCCGTAGATCCGCCGCGCCTCTTCAGCGAACCACCTGAATTGGTCGATCGCCAATGTCCACTCTCTCTCCGCCTGCGCGACGGGTTTGCCCGTCTCGAGCGAGATCATGCGTCTGGCTTCTTCGGTACGCCGGATCATCTCGTCCGCGATCTTGTGAAGGGCATCCGCACGGGCGAATCCGCCCGTGGATCCCCATTCCCGCAACCCTTTAGCGGCCGCGGCAAGCGCGGCCTCGGTATCAGCCACGGTCGCAACGGGCACAGCGCCCATTGGTTGGTCGCTGACGGGGCTCACGACTTCGGCTTGAGTCTTGTCCGATGAGGCCATCCACTGGCCATCGATGAAGAGACCATAGTTCTGATACATGGATCACCCAATCTCACTGATGCTGACGGTGCAGCGCTCGGCGGCCGACCTGATCGCCGCCTCGGCCAGGACGAGGGCGGCATAGCCGTCCTCGAATCCGACTTCCGGCTTTTTTCCCGTTTCGATAGCGTCCACGAAAGCGCCGATTTCGGCCATGAAAGCCTCGGCGTATCGATCTATGAAAAAGTTGAGCAGTGGCGCGGCCTTGCCCGTGAAGTCTGCCCGATGGAGGCTGGCCATATGCGGCCGGCGATTTTCCGACACCAGCATGCCCCCGGAACCCAAGGCCTCGACACGCTGGTCATAGCCGTAAGTTGCCTGCCTCGAATTGTTGATGATGCATTGCTTGCCAGTAGCCGTCTTCAGGACGACCGAAACGGTGTCGTAGTCGTCGAGCCGGTCCATCAACGGCTTGTCGACCAGTCGACTTCCGGCAGCGAACACTTCGGTGACCTCCTCGCCCAGAACGAACCGCGCCATATCGAAGTCGTGAATGGTCATGTCGCGGAAAATACCGCCGGAAGCCTCAGCGTAGGCGACCGGGGGCATTCCAGGATCGCGGGATGTGATAACCACCTGGTGGAGATCGCCGATGTCGCCCGCACGAACCCCATCGCGGACCGCGCGGTGGCCGGCGTCGAAACGCCTTACGAAGCCCAACATGATGGGGACATCGCTCTTGGACCGGATCGCCTGTGCACACTTTTGCACGCGGCCAAGGTCGAGATCGATTGGCTTTTCGCAAAGAACGGGCTTGCCGGCGGCGACCGCCTTCTCGAGCAGATCGGCGTGAGTTGGCGTGGATGTCGCGATCAGCACCGCGTCGACATGCTGGCTCCCGATCAGATCATCGACAGAATCAAAAACCGGCGCTCCAAGTTTGGCGCCTACCTCGTCAGCCGCGGCACGATAAACGTCGAGCACGCCAGCCAGCGATGCACGGGGGTGTGCGGCAATATTAGCCGCATGCATACGGCCGATCCTGCCGCAGCCCAGCACTGCGATCTTCAACAAGAATTCCTCCCGTTCCGCACATTTTTGCAATGTTTGTTGCGAAACTCTTGCATTGTCAATAAATATTTCGTAGGTATCTCGAAACCTGATGCATGGGAGGAGATGCGATGTCCCGCGAGACCGTGCGCCTGACGATGGCGCAGGCGCTAGTGCGCTATTTGTGCAATCAATTCACGGAGATAGATGGCCAAAAGGTGTCACTCTTCGCCGGTGTTTTCGGTATCTTCGGTCACGGCAACGTCACCTGCCTTTCCGAAGCGCTGGAGGCGGTGCAGGAGAAATTGCCGACTTGGCGCGGCCAGAACGAGCAGTCGATGGCGCTCGCCGCGGTTGCCTTTGCAAAGGCATATCGACGTCGCCGGCTCATGGTCGCAGCGACATCGATCGGACCAGGCGCGACCAACATGATAACCGCTGCCGGAACGGCACATGCCAATCGCCTGCCGGTACTTCTCCTTGCGGGCGATATTTTCGCCAATCGCGTGCCGGACCCGGTTATGCAGCAGGTTGAGCACTTCAACGATCCGACCATATCCGTCAATGACGCCTTCAAGGCAGTGACCCGGTATTGGGATCGTATTCTGCTGCCCGAGCAGATCATTTCGTCGCTGCCCCAAGCCGTCGCTGCCATGCTCGACCCGGCCGATTGTGGGCCAGCCTTCCTCGGCCTTGCACAGGATGCGCAAGAAGTGGCGTATGATTATCCGCTTGCGTTCTTTGAACCGACGACTTGGGCAGTGCCGCGTCCAAGGCCGGACCGCAAAAAACTGTCAGAGGCTGTAGAGCTTCTAAAGAAGGCAAAGAAGCCGCTCATCATCTCGGGCGGTGGCGTTCGATACTCGATGGCCGAGGACCTGGTCGCTGATTTCGCGATTCGGCGCGGCATTCCGATCGTAGAGACCATAGCCGGCAAAAGCGCTCTCACACACGACCATCCCGCGCATGCCGGACCCATTGGCATCATCGGTTCCACCTCCGCTAATGCGCTGGCGCAGGACGCAGATGTCATCCTGGCGATCGGGACACGCCTGCAGGATTTCACGACTGGATCCTGGACTGCATTCCGGCGAGACGCCAGGTTCATTTCGATCAACGCCGCCCGCTATGACGCGAACAAGCATCGTGCGGTCGCGGTCGTCGGCGATGCGTTCGAAACGGTTGCCGAACTGGACGCGGCGCTAGGCGACTGGAAGATCAGTCCCGACCACATGAAGCGCGCGAAAACGCTGTTCGCGGAGTGGAACAAGCTGCTGGACAAATATCAGGCACCTACAAACGGGCCTGTTCCCACCTATGCCCAAGTCGTCGCGGTGGTGAATGAAGTCGCCAAACCGAATGACACCCTGATTGCTGCCGCCGGCGGCACGCCAGGCGAAGTCACCAAGGGCTGGCGGGTGAAGCAGAGCAACACCTTCGATTGCGAATTCGGGTTCAGTTGCATGGGCTATGAGATAGCCGCTGGCTGGGGTCATGCCATGGCGAAGAACGGTGACGGCACGCCAATCGTGATGATCGGCGACGGCACCTACATGATGATGAATTCTGATATCTACTCGACCGTGCTCTCCGGCCATAAGATGATCGTGGTGGTTTGCGACAATGGTGGTTTCGCCGTCATCAACCGGCTGCAGCAATTCAAGGGTGTTCCCGGCTTCAACAATCTCCTGAGGGATTGCCGCGTCAAGGACCCGTTCCCAGTCGACTTCGTGAAGCACGCAGAATCGATGGGAGCTCTCGCGCGACGTTGCGAAAGTCTCGCCGATCTCAAGGCCGCCATGGAATGGGCGCAGGAGACCGACCGCACCACCGTGCTCACCATCGTCACCGATGCCTTTGCATGGGTGCCCGGAGACGCCGACTGGGATGTGGGTGTGCCAGAGGTCTCCGAGCGAGAGTCCGTGCAGAAGGCGCGCGCCCAGCAACTCGAAATCCGCAGCAAGCAGCGGGTCGGAGTTTGACGTGAACCGGATAGATGGGAAAATAGCAGTCGTTACCGGCGGCACGCAGGGCCTCGGCGCGGCCGTTGCCAGGCTTTTCGCCCAGGCGGGCGCGGCAGGCATCATCACCTGCGGTCGCGACCGAAATAAAGGCGAAGCTGTCGCCAAAGCGATTACCTCAGATACGGATGTCCCGGTCACTTTCGTGGT
Organism: Mesorhizobium sp. M0751; assembly: GCF_040320265.1. NCBI lineage: Bacteria > Pseudomonadati > Pseudomonadota > Alphaproteobacteria > Hyphomicrobiales > Phyllobacteriaceae > Mesorhizobium > Mesorhizobium sp. M0751. The sequence goes on along the minus strand of NZ_JAMYPH010000006.1, from coordinate 249,347 downwards.
CGCCGATCTTGGGAACGTCGATCATTGCCGGGCCGTCTTGGCGCAGGCCGAAGCCACATATGGGCGCGTCGACATCCTCGTGAATGCGGCCGGCCTCACCGATCGCGGAAACCTGCTCAACACGAGTCCTGAATTGTTCGACCGCATGTTCGCGATCAATGTCCGGGCGCCGTTCTTCCTGATGCAGGAAGCCGCGAGCTTGATGATCAGCCAGGGCATAAAGGGAAGCATCGTCAACATCGGCTCGACGTCGGAGAGAGCCGGCCAACCCTTCCTGTCCTCGTATTCGGCATCGAAAGGGGCGCTCGCCACGCTGACCCGGAATTCCGGCTACGCGCTTATGCGCAACCAGATCCGCGTGAACCAGCTCGATATCGGTTGGATGGCGTCTGACGGTGAGGACCGCGTACAGCGAGAACACCATCACGCCGAGGCTGACTGGCTGGCTAAAGCCGCGGCGGCTCAACCTTTTGGCCGGCTGCTCGCGCCCGAGGAGGTTGCCCGCGCGGTTCTCTTCCTGGCATCGGACGATTCCGGCATGATGACGGGTGCGGTTGTCCATTTCGATCAATCGGTCTGGGGCGCCTATGATGGTGGTCCCCCGGCACCCGCGCTGGCCTTATCCGCATGAGGAGGCAATGATGAAAACCATAAAAGGACCAGGCATCTATCTGGCGCAATTCGCGACCGACGATGCACCGTTCAACACGCTGCCTGGCCTGGCCGGATGGGTCGCGGACAAGGGCTTTGCCGGCGTCCAGATACCGACCTGGGACACGCGCCTTATCGATATGAAGCTTGCGGCCGAAAGCAAGACATACTGCGATGACCTCAAAGGCGTCGTCGCAGAAAAGGGCCTCGAACTGCCCGAGCTCGGATCACATATCACCGGTCAGCTGGTGGCGGTGCATCCCGCGCATGACCGCATCATGGATAGTTTTGCTCCGGCGGCCGTCCACAACAACCCGAGCGCCCGGCGCGCCTGGGCGGAGGAACAGATGGGGTTCGCCGCACGGGCTTCGCGCAACCTTGGCATCGATCGCCATGTGAGTTTCACGGGCAGCCTTCTCTGGCCATACCTCTACCCCTATCCGCAATGGCCGGAAGGCTTGGTCGATGATGCCTTCGACGAACTTGCCCGTCGCTGGCTGCCGATCCTCAACGACTTCGACGAGCAGGGTGTGGATCTCTGCTTCGAAATCCATCCCTGTGAGGATGTTCATGACGGGCTGACCTTCGAGATGTTCCTCGAGCGGGTCGGAAACCATTCGCGCTGCAACATCCTCTACGACCCCAGCCACTTTGTGCTGCAGGCCCTGGATTACCTCGCCTTCATCGATCACTACCACGAGCGCATCAAGATGTTCCACGTCAAGGACGCGGAGTTCCGGCCTGACGGCAAGACAGGTGCATATGGCGGCTTCCAGCCATGGTCCAAGCGCGCGGGGCGGTTCCGGTCGCTCGGCGATGGCCAGGTGGATTTCGGGACGATCTTCACGAAGCTATCCACCTATGGCTTCGATGGCTGGGCCACTCTCGAGTGGGAATGTTTCATCAAGAACCCTGAGGACGGTGCAGCGGAAGGCGCCAAATTTATTCGCGAACACATCATCCGCGTCGCCGACCGCGCATTTGACGATTTTGTGAAATCTGGCGCCAACAAAGCCGCCAACCGCGCGATGCTTGGCTTGACTGAGGCATAGACGAATGTCCGATACGATGACGAAAAAGACCCTCCGACTGGGCATGGTGGGCGGTGGTCAGGGAGCCTATATCGGCAACATTCACCGCATCGCCGCGAGGCAGGACGGCGCATGGCAACTCGTCGCCGGCGCGTTCGATGTCGACGCGGCCCGCGGCCACGCCTTTGCGGCTCGCGAAGGCCTCGACTCCGACCGTTCCTATGACGACTACAAGGCGATGATCAGCGGGGAGTTGTCTCGCGAGGACAGAATAGACGCCGTCGCCATCTGTACGCCGAACTTCACCCACTTCCCCATAAGCAAGGCGTTCCTGGAAGCTGGCTTTGACGTAATCTGCGAAAAGCCGCTGACAGCTACCCTCGAAGACGCCATTTCGCTTGAGAAGCAGGTGCGCGACAGCGGCAAGTTCATGGGCGTGACCTACACATATTCGGGCTATCCGATGGTGCACGAAGCACGGCACATGGTCGCCAGCGGCCAGCTCGGAAAGATTCGGACCGTCCAGGTCGAGTACCCGCTGGAGTGGATGGCGACCGCCATCGAGACAGAGGGCAACGCCCAGGCGGCTTGGCGTACCGATCCCAAGAAAAACGGCAGAGGTGGCTCGATCGGCGACATCGGCACCCATGCCTATCACCTTGCTGGTTTTGTCTCTGGCCTGAAGCTCGAGTCTCTGACTGCGGATCTCGCCACGTTCGTGCAAGGGCGTGCGCTCGATGACAATGCTCATGTAATGCTTCGCTATCAAGGTGGCGCCCGTGGTCTTCTATGGTCTTCCCAGGTGGCGTTGGGATCGTCAAATGGTGTGCGGCTGCGCGTGTTCGGGGAAAAAGCGTCCCTCTCCTGGTTCCAAGAACAGCCGAATGAGCTCGTCCACGCGCGCCTTGGCGGGCGAACCGAGATTATCAAACGGGGCGGCGACGATCTCAGCGAAGCCGCCAAGGTGCGAACCCGGACGCCGCCGGGCCATCCCGAGGGATACTTGGAAGCGTTCTCCAACCTCTACGCCGGGTTTGCGGAGGCGATCCATGCCAAGCGCGAAAGGCGCGAGCCCATGGCCATAGGTCGCGATATCCCAACTGCCTACGATGGCCTGAAGGGCGTCGCCTTCATCGACGCAGTCGTTGACAGCGCGACCGCTTCCAACCCCACTTGGATGAGGCCCGTCGCCGTTTGACACTGTGTCTGCTATCGGGCACCGACAAAGTTGATCTCAATGGCCGACATTGAGGCGCGAAGCAGCCATTTGATGCAACGGGCTGTTGCACAAATGGGATCATGCGGCTTTGCGGTTCTGCCCCTTGCCCAGTAATGCGGTGACGAACTTGTCCCACTTTTTCATGCCGGCTCGCTTTTCCGGCATGTAGTTCCACCTGTCGTAGTTCTTCGAGCTCACATCATGCAGGGCATGGTTCTGGATGCGGTCGCGGATTTCCTTTGTCACCCCGGCTTTGCCAGCGAGTGTCTTCCAGGTGCGCCGCAGATCGCGATTGGTGACCGCCGGGATGACGCCACGCTCCCGCTGCCTCCAGATAAAGCTGTAAAGGGTGTTGTGGCTGACCGGTACGGACGGGTCGTTCGCTGATGGAAAGAACCATCCATATTTGTTGGGCTTGATGGAATTGATCAACTCGGCGGCCAGCGCGGGAACCGGTATGGCGTGCGGCCGGCTGTTCTTCGTCTTTGACCAGTCGATGATTGCTTCGGCTGCGTCCCACTGATCGATGTGTAGTCGGGCAATCTCCTCGACGCGTTGTCCCGTCAGCATCAGGATGCGGATGGCGCGCGGGTAGGGCGGATGCACGGGAGTATCGGGGCATTCGAGCCAGCGATATAGCCGCACATACTCATCCTCATCCAGCCAGCGAGTGCCGACTTTCTTTGGCTCGGTCGGGATGCCCGCCGCCGGATTGTAAGCAAGCCGGAAGCGGCGAGGGGAACTGTTCCGATAGTCATGCTCGGACTTCATGCCCCAACTATAGGCGGAACGGACGTAGCTGCGGACATGATCCGCCATGGCCCGGGACCCGCGCTCGTAGATAGGGCGGATGACGTTGGCGACTTCATCGGGTTCGATCTCACGCGCTAATCGATTGCGCCCGAGGATGTCGGCAACCTTGTCCAGCCCCTTCTCGGCTTCCTTCCAGGAGGACTTGCCGTTCTCCTTGAGGTTCTCGACATAGGCCTCGAACAGATCGCCGACGGTTCCTGGCCGGGTATCCGTGGCGATCTTGATGCTGCGGCCCTTCTGGATCAGATTGGCGAAGTCGCGCTGAAAGAGATCACGCGCTCCGGCCAGTGAGGTCGACGGATAGGAACCGATCTTCTTTTTCGTCCGTTTCCCATCGCGCCACTGCTGAGCCATCCACTCGGCTGTCACCCGCGTCGGCATCGCCTTCAGAACCAGCACCAGCCGACCCGTGCCGCGACCTTCACCATCGGCGAGGTCTGCCTGCTTTCCTGATTTCTCGACCTGTTTGATCGCTCGCCGAATGGCTCCATCAGTGAGGCTGGGCATAGTTGAACTCTTGCAGATTTGGGGGCGGTATGGGCTCGTTAATTGGTGACGGTAAGGCGTTCACTCGCCGAAGACCGCCTTCAATATGCCAAATATCGCCCCCAATACGCAAGGCCAAAAAGATCAATGATTCAAAATGATTGAGCGGGATTATTCGTGACGTTTAGAAGCCAAAATGGATGGTTGTGCGCCAGAATGATCGCCGTGGCAGAGAGCTCCAAGGCGCGCCTGACCACCTCGCGCGGATAGACCGGTGTGTGGTCGACGGTGCCGACCTGCTGCACTTCGTCGGCGATCAGCGCGTTTTTCTTGTCGAGGAACAGGATGCGGAACTGCTCGCGCTCCTCGAAGGCCATCACCGACCGGCAGTATTCGAGAACCTGCGTCCAGGTCGACAACAGCTCGCGGCCGGCGATCTCGCCGCGCGCGATGCGCTGCGCCGTTGCCGCAACCACCTTAAGGTCGAGCGCCACCGCCGGGCCGATGCCCTTCACCTCCTGCAGGCGCTCGACGGGCGCGCCGAGGACCTCGGCCAATGTACCGAAGCGTGCCAGCAATGCCTTGGCGACCGGCTTGGTGTCGGCGCGCGGGATCAGCCGAAACAATAAAAGCTCGAGCAGTTCATAGTCGGGGAGGGTGTTGGGACCGGCGGCGAAGCGCTCGCGCAAGCGGTCGCGATGGCCGAGATAATGCGGCTTGTCGGCGGCCACCGCCTTGGCGGGCGATCGCACCGGCCTTTCGGGAAAGAAGGCCCGCTCGTCGTCGTCACCGTTCATGGCTGCCCCACCCAGCATTTGCCGGGCAAGGTAACGCCCGATCTGCCAGACACTAGGCCCGCAGGCCGGGGCGGTCGAGGTTTTTTGGCGACAGCGTGAAGATCTCGCAGCCGGTTTCGATGACGCCGATCGTGTGCTCGTACTGCGCCGACAGCGAACGGTCGCGCGTCACCGCGGTCCAGCCGTCCGACAGCACTTTCACATGCGGCCGGCCGAGATTGATCATCGGCTCGACGGTGAAGATCATGCCCGGCCGCATCTCGACGCCTTCGCTGGCGCTACCGTAATGCAGGATATTCGGCGCGTCGTGAAACAGCCGGCCGACCCCATGGCCGCAGAAATCGCGCACCACCGAGCAACGCTCGGCTTCGGCGTAGGTCTGGATGGCGGCGCCGATGGCGCCGGTGCGGGCGCCCGGCTTGATTGCCGCGATGCCGCGCATCAGGCACTCATACGTGACTTCGAGCAGCCGCTCCGCGGCACGCTTGATCGTGCCCACCGGATACATGCGCGAAGAGTCGCCATGCCAGCCGTCGAGGATATAGGTGACGTCGATATTGACGATGTCGCCATCCTTCAACGGCTTGCTGTCGGGTATGCCGTGACAGACGACGTGGTTTATCGAGGTGCAGGATGATTTCGTGTAGCCACGGTAGTTGAGCGTTGCCGGAAGCGCGCCATGGTCCATGCCGAACTCGAAGACGAAGCGATCGATCGCTTCGGTGGTGACGCCGGGCGCCACCATCGTCACCAGTTCGTCTAGGCAGCGCGCGGTGAGATCGCAAGCTTTGCGCATGCCGACAAAGCCTTCCTCGTCGTAAAGACGGATCTGGCCGGTGTTTCTGAGCGGTGCCGTGGCGGCGTCGAGATAGGTGACCATTTTTATCCGTCTTGCAGGGATGCGAGGCCTGGATGGGCCCCGCGAGAGAAATCCCCTCAGATTTGGCACTGGAAAGCGCAAGGTTCAAGGACGAACTGCCGGCGACAGCCGAAGACCGGCGATATTCACGCGTGAGGCATTCTCCTTGCCTGTTGCGGCCCACGCTTCGCCGGGTTCATTGGCTACCGTAGTGACGACACATTTCTAGGCGAGAAGCGGCCCAAGCATTAAGCCGCCACGGCAATTTTTTGCGACGAACGGCGTTGCTGCGGGGGCGTCGGTTCGGGAGAGATCGAATGGACAGACTGCAATTCGAGGTGCCGGTGCGGATCGCGCCTGTGCCCGGCCAGCCGGTCGAGGAAATCTACAGTGTCGAGCAGGCGCTCGATTTCCTGCAAACGTGGCCGGTTCGCCGGAAGGGACCAACCTACCAGGCCGCGTTCAATGCCTGTTTTGGCGCCACGGTGGACATCGTCGAGACCGAAGACGCATGGCGGGCCTTCATGGCGTTTTGCCGGGTGAGCGGCCTGCTTGCCAGGGACATGATGGTTCCGCGCAAACGCGGCGGCGAGGCGAGGGGGTTGAGGGCGTAGTCCGGCCAGGCCGATTTCTGCGGCGTTCCGCCCTGAAGTTGACCAGGCGCTCCATGCCGTCGACACTGGCCGCCTTGGGCGATCGCTGCTGATCCCGCTTGGCTACGGCCATAATACTTCCCGCGAATGGATTGGCCCCAAGCGGACATCTACCGGTAACTATCTGGGTCCTTGGCCTTCTCGGTCTGGCAATTAACCTTACTCAGAACAGCTTTACGGTAAGCGCCTTCAAACACGCTGATAGCCCTCTTGAATTTAGCCGGATTGGGCGCCAAGTGTTTATCTAGCCCGTCGTACAAAAGGATGGAGACAGCCATCATAGCTTTTCCGCTTTCGCTCGGTCTCAGCGCCGGGCACCTTTTCAATACGCCATAGATGTTACCTGAAATTGCTGCAGCCCGATGCAATTTGCCATCTGCCATACGTGCCAAGTAATTGATGTTTTGCTGTTCTCCTTGCCCGGCCGAAGCGGTCGATATTGTGAAGCAGATTCCTGCGATGACCGTTACCAAAATGCGGCTCAAACGTTTTCCCCTCTTCCCAGCTCATCTTACCATCACCCGTTATCATAGCTTAGCCTGAGGTTCAAAAGGGCCGCCAGCCGGTGCCAGCGGGCGTTGCTACCAAAGGTCAGTTGCGGCCCCCTCAAACCGACGGACGAACAGTTCTTTTGTGGACAAGCTCAATCCTGTTTGAAGTCCTGTAATGATGCATGCCTTAAATCTTCCTCGCCGCGCAGGTGCTTTCACGCGGCCGATCAGCCCGGCTTGACCGGAGGCGGGTCTGACCAAGGCCCAGAAGCCGCATGTCAGAGTGCCAGTTGGATCGAAGGTGCAGTCATGAAGATGAACCCGGGAACAGGCCATCTCGGCCGCCGAACAGCTTGCCGATGCACACGTCGAACGTGCCATCGAACTGGCCGCCAAGCTGGTCGCATTGCGTGGTGGCACCGATGAAGAGATCGAGGCCGCCATCGCCCATCACGGGAAATGCTGGCGAGGTGGAGAGAAGGCCTGATCGGTGACGTCACGAGGTTCGTGAGCGATCCCAAAGCCGCGCTTCGCAGCTTCTACACATGTGTCAATGGGTATCTAAAGAGTGGGACGCGCTTACGACATGACCATGCACGAGACCTTGCGCGTCTGGGCAAAGACCGTGGGGACATCCCATTCTTGCCGGCGTAGTCGAGACCGCGCTTCCTGGCATCTGAATAGAAGCGACCGAACGATGCCTGATCGTCCCCGGTGATAACATCGAGAATGTCGGCACCTTGCCCAAGATCACGGCGCGCCGACGCCAATGATGCCAGGGGCGAAAAGCAGAAGATCGCCCAAGACAATGTGACGGTCCTTTCGATGGAACGGTTTCGAGGAGGGGTGGCGCTGCAAAGGCCCAGAATCAGCCTATCTTTGTTCGCTGCTGTTCGCGGGCGTATATTCGACGGATATTTGACGTATCCGAACACAAAGACCGTAAGTGTTGATTGTGTGCTGGTACGCCCAAGGGGAATCGAACCCCTGTTACCGCCGTGAAAGGGCGGTGTCCTGACCGCTAGACGATGGGCGCGCTCAGATGTGAGCGCTTATAGTTGCGTCGCGACAAACCGGCAACCCGTCTGCCGTCGGCTGCGACAACTTTTTTCCTTTGGCTCCAAACCGCGTCTTTCCGACAGCCAAGCTGGTTTTTTCGGCATGATGCAACGCCGCCGAAGGGCCTTCGCAGTGGCGGAAGAAACTTCGCCCTAGCCGCGCCTGCGGCAACGCCAGTTCCAGTCGCGCTCCGGGCCGACATCGACGTGAACGGATTCGGTGTGGCAGTAGGTGCCGACGCCGCCGCGGCCCGGCATGGTGCGGATGTAGCTCGCCAGTTCCCATTTCGAGACGCCGGGGACCTGAATGTCGGCGGCGGCGCAGTACATATGCAGCGAATTCTTGGCGCCGTTGGCGCGGCGGTTGCGGGCCGGATCGCGATAGCCGGAGGTGACCGTCATCTTGCGGCCGTAGTGGCCTTCGATCGTCTTCAGCACGCGAACCAGCGACGGCTTCAAGCAGGCGACATCGACGCTTTCGTTCTGTTTCAGGAGGCCGTTGGGCGCCAGCCGGGCGAGGCCGGCGGCGGAGGCGACCTGGTAGGCGCCACCCGAACCTTCGTCTTCGTTGAGATCGACGTCGCTCTCATCGTCGAGGCCGGATTTGCGCTTGATCTCGAACAGCGCCGTCTGACGCACGCCGGGCAGCGCATCGGCCGTGAAGTGGCTGGTATCGCCTGTCGACGCCAACTGCACCGGCCTTTCGGCCGGGTTGGCCGAGGCCAGGATAACGGTGGGTTTTGCCGCAGGCGTCGCCTTGGCCTGCACGACGGTTGCCTGCCCGCCCGATCTGCTGTTGGCCGGCGAAGAAGGTGCCGCCGAAGCGGGCGTGGCGCTGAACAGTGAGGCCAGGAAGTTTTTCTTCGGTGCGTAGGCCTGTGGCTGCGGCATCTCGCCGGCGGTCACATAGACCGGGTTGTTCATCGCCGGCGCGACGGCCTTGGCGTCGGGCTTCGATGCATCAGCACTGTTCTGTGCCACGGCCTGTTCGGCCGTCTGGGCGTTTGGTTGCAGCGGCTGCGGCGTCTGTCCCGCGATCGTCTCGGCTGCCGTGGGAATGCCAATGGGGAAGCCGGCATCGGACTTGGCCCCTGGCTTGGCCATTGGCACATAGGCCACCTGCTCGGGAAGGTTGGCGTCGCCGTCGGCATTCATCGTCATTTGTGCGCTTGTCATCTGCGACGATGATGCGGCCGTGCTGGCCTGGGGCGCACCGGCGGCCGTGCTGATTTCGGTAGCCGAGGTATTATAGCCTGGCATGCCGACCGACATGGTCGGGTCGCCGGCCGAGGTGCAGGACGCCAGGAGCACCGAGAAAAGCGCCGCCACAATGGCGCGGCTTTCTCCCTTCGCGAGGCGCGATCCTGCTGATCTCAAAACAAAATTCCCCCTCGATATCCGACCGGTTCGTCATTGGCGCGGCGTCGAAACGTCTCGTCGAAATGACTCTTGTTCCCCGAACCGGAAACGAGACCTGTGTCAAATCTGCAAGCCTCAAAGTAATTTGGCGGCTAGAGGATGAATCAAGGCTGCTCAGGGTTGACGGCACCATTTCGCCCGCTTTTGGCGGCGCGTCAACTCACCACACATTACAGATGGTTACACGCGCACCTTGACATAGGTGCCGGGGGCTTCGCCTAGAACTTGCATATGCTCGCCCGGTTTGCGGGCCGGTACGCGGGTATTGTCCTTGGCTTCGATCCAGCGTTGCCAGTGCGGCCACCAGGAACCGGGATGGTCGGTGGCTTCGGCGAGCCATTGGTCGAAGTCGCCGGCCGGCTTGCCGCCGGTCCAGTAGTGATATTTCTGCGCCGCCGGCGGATTGACGACCCCGGCGATATGGCCGGAGCCGGCCATGACGTAATCGACCTCGCCGCCGAAATATTTCGAGCCGAGGAATACCGACAGCGCCGGCGCGATATGGTCCTCCTTAGAGGCGAGGTTGTAGACCGGAATGGTAACGTCCTTCAGCGAAACCGTGCGGCCCGCCAGTTCCATCATGCCTTGCGAAAGCCTGTTCTCGAGGTAGCAATTGCGCAAGTAGAAAGAATGATTGGCAGCGCCCATTCGGGTCGAATCGGCATTCCAGTAGAGCAGGTCGAAGGGCAGGGGATCCTTGCCGCGCATGTAGTTGTTGACGACATAGGGCCAGATCAGGTCGCCCGAGCGCAGCATGTTGAAGGCGGTCGCCATCTTGGTGCCGTCGAGATAGCCTTTTTCGTTCATCGCCTTTTCGACGGCCGCAACCTGCTCCTCGTCGACGAACACTTTTAGATCGCCGGCATAGGTGAAATCGACCTGGGTGGTGAAGAAGGTGGCGGATTTGATGCGGTGGTCGCGTTCCTGCGCCATCAGCGCCAGGGCCGCCGCCAGAAGCGTGCCGCCGACGCAATAGCCGATGGCGTTGACTTGCCTTTCGCCGGTGGCCTTTTCGATTGTGTCGAGGCCGTATTGCAGGCCCTCCCTGATATAGGCCTCCCAGCTCTTGGCGCCGTGCCGCTCGTCCGGGTTGATCCAGGAGATGACGAAGACGGTGTGGCCTTGCTCGACTGCCCAACGAATGAAGGATTTTTGCGGGTTGAGGTCGAGGATGTAGTATTTGTTGATCCATGGCGGGCAGATCAGCAGCGGCCGCTTGAGCACGGTCTCGGTCGCCGGCTCATATTGCAGGATTTCGGCGACGTCGCTGCGGCCGACCACCTTGCCGGGCGTGTTGGCGAGATTCTTGCCGATCTCGAAGGGTGAATAATCGGCCTGCCGCAGCTTCAGGTCGCCCTTGCCGGCAGCAATGTCCTCGGCCAGCATTTTCATGCCGCGCACCAGGTTTTCGCCGTTCGAGGCGACGGTCTCGCGAAACAATTCCGGATTGGTCAGGATGAAATTCGACGGCGAGATGGCATTGGACACCTGCTTGACATAAAAGCCGGCCTTGTGGCGGGTGTGCTCGTCCAGGCCGTCGGCGTGCTCGACCAGTTCGGCCGCCCAGCGCGAGGTGACCAGATAGGCCTGTTTGAGGAAATCGAAGAAGGCGTTGCGGCCCCATTCCGGGTCCTGGAAACGCTTGTCGCCGCGCTCGGGCTTGACCGCGTCCTCGGCGTCCTCGGCGCCGGCGCCGATGCGCTGGACGGCATTGGCCCAGACGGTCATGTAGCCGGAAAACAGCCGCGTCTGCGCCTCCAGCGCGCGCTGCGGGTCGGAAAGCCAGTATTCGCTGAGCTTGGAGAAGGTTTTCACCATGTCGACGAACGGCTCGGCGACATGATCGCGTACCTCGCCTTTTTCCCGCGGCTCGGCCCATGCCGAGGCGGCCTTGCCGGCCTGCTCGATCATGCGGGCCATGTTCAGAGCGAAGCGTTCCGGGTCCTTCACCAGATATTGCTCGACGGTCGAAGGTTGGTCATCTTCCGCTTTGCCCGAATCGGGTGTTTTGGACATGGTTCGCGGGGTTCCTCCCGAAGCGTTTTGTTGACATATTACCATGGGATATCGGACAGGGTCCAATGTGCTCTAACCCGGCCTCCAGGAAAACAATATGACGATTAATATTGGCAAGAACGTTTTTTCCGGCACTGGTCGTTTTTGCCGCATGGCGCTCGTCCTGTTGGCGATGGCCGGCTGCACGAGCAGCAACATAGAAGGTGCGGCGCCCGCCACCGGCCTTGTCGGCGCGAAGGACACCGGTTCCTACCCGAACCTGAACATCCGGCCGCAGGTGGCGGCCGAGCAATTCACCGACGAGGAAAAGAACGCCAAGCTCGCTCAACTGAAGGCCGAGGAGCAGAGCCAGGCCGCCAAAGGCGGCGGCGTCAAGGTCGCGGACCAGGCAGCGCTGGACCAGCTGGCAAAAAAACACGGCGCCGAGACGCTGAAGCAGATCGAAGGCAAATGCGACCCCGCTCTCGACCCTAATTGCAAATAAGCTTATACGCGCGACCGCAACCTCACTGTCTGGAACTGCCATGGAAGAATTTCACAAGGTCCGCCGGCTTCCGCCCTATGTCTTCGAACAGGTCAACAGGCTGAAGGCCAGCGCGCGTTCGCGCGGCGCCGACATCATCGACCTTGGCATGGGCAATCCGGACCTGCCGACGCCCAAGGCCATCGTCGACAAATTATGCGAGGTGGTGCGCGATCCGCGCACGCACCGATATTCGTCGTCGCGCGGCATTCCGGGTCTGCGCCGTGCCCAGGCCAACTACTATGCCCGCCGCTTCGGCGTGAAGCTCGACCCGGACAGCCAGGTGGTGGCGACGCTCGGCTCGAAGGAGGGCTTTGCCAATATGGCGCAGGCGATCACCGCCCCCGGCGACGTGATCCTCTGCCCCAACCCGACCTATCCGATCCACGCCTTCGGCTTCATCATGTCGGGCGGCGTCATCCGCTCGCTGCAGGTCGAGCCGGACGACGGCTTTATCCCGGCCCTGGAGCGCGGCATCCGCCATTCGATCCCGAAGCCGCTGGCACTGATCCTCAATTATCCGTCCAACCCGACGGCACTGGTCGCTTCGCTCGATTTCTACAAGGAGGTGGTGGCCTTCGCCAGGAAGAACGACATCATCATCCTGTCGGACCTTGCCTATTCCGAGATCTATTTCGACGGCAATCCGCCGCCTTCGGTGCTGCAGGTGCCGGGCGCCATAGACGTCGCGGTCGAGTTCACCTCGATGTCGAAGACCTTTTCGATGCCGGGCTGGCGCATGGGTTTTGCGGTCGGCAATGAACGGCTGATCTCCGCGCTGACGCGGGTGAAGTCCTATCTCGACTACGGCGCCTTCACGCCGATCCAGGTGGCGGCGGCGCATGCACTTAACGGCGACGGCGCCGACATCGCCGAAGTGCGCGACGTTTACCGCAAACGCCGCGATGTCATGGTCGACGCCTTCAGCCGTGCCGGCTGGACCATTCCCGCACCGGCGGCATCGATGTTCGCCTGGGCGCCGATCCCGGAGCCGTTCAAGCACCTGGGCTCGCTTGAATTCTCCAAGCTCCTGATCGAGCACGCCGACGTCGCGGTAGCGCCGGGCGTCGGCTTCGGCGAGCATGGCGACGATCATGTGCGCATCGCGCTGGTCGAAAACGAGCACCGGATCCGGCAAGCGGCGCGCAACATCAAGCGCTTCCTCGCATCCAGCGCCAAGCAGCCGAATAACGTCGTACCGCTCGCAGCGCATCGCTGAGTTTCTTACACATCAATCGACCGAATTGTTGAGGGGCGTCGCCGGACATGGCTGAAGCGTTGCGTGTTGGAATTGCCGGCCTCGGCACCGTCGGTGCGTCGGTGGCCCGCGTGCTGCGCGACAAGGCGGCCGAACTGACGCGGCAGTGCGGACGCGACATCGTCGTGTCGGCGGTTTCGGCCCGCGATCCCAAACGCGACCGCGGCGTTGATCTTGGCACAGCACAGTGGTTCGACGACGCCGTCAAGATGGCGCAGACCGCCGAGATCGACGTCTTCGTCGAGCTGATCGGCGGCGACGAAGGGCCGGCATGGTCATCCGTCAAAGCGGCGCTCGAGGCCGGCCGACATGTCGTCACCGCAAACAAGGCGTTGCTTGCCAAGCACGGGGTGGCATTGGCCGAGATCGCCGAGAGGAAAGGCGTGCTGCTCAATTACGAGGCGGCAGTGGCCGGCGGCATTCCGGTTATAAAGACAATGCGCGAGGCGATGGCCGGCAATTCGGTGACCCGCGTTTTCGGTATCCTCAACGGTACCTGCAACTATATTCTGACGCGCATGGAAGCCGAGGGCCTGTCCTTTGATGCCTGCCTGAAGGATGCGCAACGGCTGGGCTATGCCGAAGCCGACCCGACCTTCGACATCGAGGGCCACGACACCGCCCACAAGCTGTCGATCCTGACCAGCCTTGCCTTCGGCACGCGGATCGCCGCCAATGATATCTACATGGAAGGCATCTCCAACATCAGCCAGGCCGACATCCGCGCGGCCGGCGATCTCGGCTACCGAATCAAGCTGCTTGGCGTCGCCCAACGCACCGAAAGCGGCATCGAGCAGCGCGTCCACCCGACCATGGTGCCGACGGCCTCGGTCATCGCGCAGGTGCACGGCGTCACCAACGCAGTCGCGATAGAAACCGATATCCTCGGCGAATTGCTGCTTTCCGGCCCTGGCGCCGGCGGCAACGCCACCGCGTCGGCGGTGATCGGCGACATTGCCGACATCGCCAAGAGCCGGCCTGGCTTCCAGCACGGTCCGGTCTTCGGCCGGCCGACGAAGGAATTGAAGCCTTACAAGAAAGCGCAGATGCGCAGCCATGCCGGCGGATATTTCATCCGGCTGACCGTGCACGACCGCCTCGGCGTCTTCGCCGCGATTGCCAAGCGCATGGCCGACAACGACATTTCGCTGGAATCGATCGTCCAGCATGCCGCCGGGCCGGAAACCGAGGCACAGAAGACCGTCATCCTGGTGACCCACGAGACGACCGAGGCGGCGGTGCGCAAGGCCGTCGACGGCATCACCAGGGACAGCCTTCTGACCGATAAGCCGCAAGTCATCCGCATCGAGCGGGCCGGATAGTAGTCTCATATTTTTCGTTTAATCGATTGATATTGCTGCGCTTTCAAAAAGGCCCAGCGCAGGTCTTGCTGTTGTCACGAGGCTTTGACACAAGAAGCGCGCCTCCGGCGGGAGGCTAATGCATGTCGCCCAAAAGTGTGCGGCGGTTTTGGAACAACGACATGCATAAAAACAAAGTGCCAACGAGGATTGTCCATAGATGAATGTGGCCCAGAACATTGTCGCCGGCCTCGACCGGATACTGACCATGGAATTGGTGCGCGTTACCGAACGCGCCGCGGTCGCGGCCGCCCGATTGCGCGGTCGCGGCGACGAGAAAGCCGCCGACCAGGTCGCGGTCGATGCCATGCGGCAGGAGCTCAACCGTCTTGCCATCAACGGCACGGTGGTGATCGGAGAAGGCGAGCGCGACGAGGCGCCGATGCTCTATATCGGCGAGGAGGTCGGTACCGGCAGAGGCCCGGCTGTCGACATAGCGCTCGATCCGCTCGAAGGCACGACGATCTGCGCCAAGAACCTGCCCAACGCATTGGCCGTTATCGCCATTGCCGAAAAAGGCAGCCTTCTGTTCGCGCCCGACGTCTATATGGACAAGATCGCGATCGGCCCGGGCTATGCCGACGGCATCATCGACATCGACACCTCGCCGGCCGAAAACATCGCCAGCCTCGCCAGGGCCAAAGGCGTGCCGGTGGCGGAGATCACCGCCTGTATTCTCGACCGGCCACGCCATGGCGCGTTGATCGAAGCTGTGCGGGCGACCGGAGCCGCAATCCGTCTGATCGGCGACGGTGATGTCGCCGGCGTCATCCATACCACCGACCCGGACGAGACCGGCATCGACATCTATCTCGGCACCGGAGGCGCGCCCGAAGGCGTACTCGCAGCCGCCGCCTTGCGCTGCACCGGTGGCCAGATGCAGGGTAGGTTGATCCTCGATACGCCGGAAAAGCTGGCGCGCGCCGCCAAGATGGGCATCTCCGACCCTAAACGGATCTACCACACGCAAGACATGGCACGCGGCGACGTGCTGTTTGCCGCGACCGGCGTCACCGACGGCAACATGCTGGCCGGCGTCAAGTTCGGCCGCAATTTCATCACCACGCATACGATCGTGCTGCGCTCGTCGTCGCGAACCGTGCGCGAGATCAAGGCCAGGCACCAGGATCTGGAAAAGTTTTGATTTCGACTCAGTTAGCCGTTGCATATTGTGCGCAATGACAAATTGCAGACGGCGCGTCACGTGACGGGGGAAAGGCGCTTTTTCCTCGATGTCAGGCAATCGGCCACCGGCGTTTCCTGGGAACACCGGCTGACCGAGCGCCAGGACATGGCCGCGCTCGCCATCGCGCAAGGTTATGGCGTGCCCGACATCGTGGCGCGCGTGCTGGCCGGGCGCGGCGTGACCGCCGAGCAGACTGAGCGGTTCCTGGATCCGACCATCCGCAACCTGCTGCCCGACCCGGCATCGCTGACCGACATGGACAAGGCCGCCTCTCGCATCGCCCAGGCGGTGACTGCCAAGGAAAAGGTGGCGATCTTTGGCGACTACGATGTCGATGGCGCCGCCTCGTCGGCGCTGCTCAAGCGCTTCCTGGCACATTTCTCGGTGCCGTCGGAGATCTATATACCGAACCGCATCTTCGAGGGTTACGGCCCCAATCCGGAAGCGATGCGCGAACTCGTCTCGCGCGGCGCGACGCTGATCGTCACCGTTGATTGCGGCACCAATAGTGCTGCTTCCATCGACGCCGCGAAGGCCGCCGGCGCCGACGTCGTGGTGCTCGATCACCATCAGGTCGGCGGGCCGTTGCCGGCGGCTGCTGCGGTCGTCAACCCAAATCGCGAGGATGACCTTTCCGGGCAAGGCCATCTCTGTGCCGCCGGCGTCGTCTTCCTTTGCCTGGTGCAGACGGCGAAGATCCTGCGCAGCCGCCTGCCGGATGCCGCACCGCCGGACCTGCTTGCTCTGCTCGACCTGGTGGCGCTGGGCACAGTCTGCGACGTGGTGCCGCTCACCGGCGTCAACCGCGCCTTCGTGGTCAAGGGGCTGCAGGTGGCGCGGCAGCAGAGAAACGAAGGGCTGGCGGCGCTGGCGCGGATCTCACGTATCGGCGAGCCGATCAGCACATTCCATCTCGCCTTTCTGATCGGTCCGCGCATCAACGCCGGCGGGCGCATCGGCGACGCAGCACTTGGCAGCCGCCTGCTTGCAACCGACGACCCGGTCGAGGCGCGCACCATCGCCGAGACACTGGACCGGCTCAACCAGGAGCGGCAGTCGATGGAGCAGGAGATGCTGGCCGCGGCGCGCTCAGAGGCCGACGCCGAGCTTGCCGGCGGCAATGGACCGGCCATCGTGGTCACAGCCAGCAGCAACTGGCATCCGGGCATTGTCGGCCTGCTTGCCTCGCGGCTCAAGGACCATGCAAGACGGCCGGCCTTTGCCATCGCCTTCAACGCCAATGGTGTCGGTACGGGGTCAGGCCGTTCAGTGTCGGGCTTCGACCTCGGCCGGCTGGTGCGCGAGGCTGCCGATGCCGGGCTGATCGTCAAGGGCGGCGGCCATGGAATGGCGGCAGGAATCACCGTCGAGCGGGCGAAGCTCGGCGAACTCAGGGCTTTTTTCGAAGAGCGCGCGGCGGTGGATGTATTCCGGCTGCAAGGCGAGGAGAGCCTGGCGATCGACGGCGCCCTTGCCGCCGAGGGCGCGACGCTTGCGCTGCTCGATGCGCTTGAGAGGGCAGGGCCGTTCGGCGCCGGGCACGTCGCGCCGGTGTTCGCGCTGCCGCGCCACCGGCTTGTCGATGCGCGGGCGGTCGGCAGCAACCACATCCGCGCCGACCTGCAGTCGGAGAGCGGCGGCCGCATCCAGGCGATCGCCTTTCGCGCCGTCGACACGGCGCTCGGCGAATTCCTGTTCAAGAACAGGGGCAAGCCGGTACATGTCGCCGGTTCGCTGTCGGGCAACCACTGGAACGGCAACCGCACGGTGCAATTTCGTATCGTCGACGCGGCGCTTGCCTGAGAGCTCGCGGACCGCCCTGCCTAAGCGAGGACGGTCTGCAGCCGGGTCAGGTCGCCGATCTGCGCCATCGTTGCCTGGTAGCCGATACGGATCGCTTCGTCGGCGCGGTGGAATTCGGTCAGGCCGATATGGCTGAGCTTCGGCTGCAGCGATATGTCCGGCGGGTCGCCGGCCAGCCTGGCGCGCGAAATACGGTCCTGGATGATGTTGAAGGCTTCGACCATGACGCCGGTAATGCCGAGCCGCGTCTCGCGCGACTGGCGTTCGGGGTCGGCGTGGCCCGCCCTCGGCGCGTCTTTCTCGATGACGAGCTCGCCAGCGCTGTGCTTGACCACCGCGGCGCGGCCGAACAGATCGTAGTGAAGGTTCACCGCAACCACGAGCGGCTGCTCGTAGGCACGGCAGACCGAGACCGGCACCGGATTGACCAGGGCGCCGTCAACCAGCACACGCCCATTGCAGGCGACCGGCTCGAACACGCCGGGCAGCGCGTAGGAGGCGCGCATGGCGGTGCTCAACGAGCCGCTCGACAGCCAGATCTCATGGCCGGTGCGGATTTCCGAAGCGACGCAGACGAATGGTTTTGGCAGATCCTCGAAGCGGATGCCGGCTATGTGCTCGCGCAGCCGCGCATCGAGCTTCATGCCACCGAACAGGCCGCTGCCGCGTAGATTGAGGTCGAGAAGGCCAAAAATGCGCCGCCTGGTCAGGCTGCGCGCGAATTCTTCCAGCTCGTCGAGCTTGCCGGCAACATAGCAGCCGCCGACCAGTGCGCCGATCGAGGTGCCGGCGATCATCGACACTTCGATGCCGGCTTCGTCAAGCGCGCGCAGCACGCCGATATGCGCCCAGCCGCGCGCACAGCCGCCACCCAATGCCAGCGAAATCCCTGTTTTGCCCGGGGATTTGGTTTCGGATGCGCCCACGGCCGAGGAGAGGCCATTGGCCTCCCGAACGTCAGGTCTGTTGCGCAATGACGCCCAGTCGAGCATCACAATCTCCCTTGTCCCACGGTCATCCTACTGGCGGGCCGTATCGAAATCATGAATATACGTGGCTGGAGTGCTGCGAATGGTTCATATTGATGGTGTATTGGGCTTTCGATAGGTTTTTTCCGCATCGAACAGCGGCTTGCTGCCGTCGCTGGCAAGCGTCCCTTTGCCATCGCTCAGCCCCACCGTCCGATAAAAGCATGAACGTCGGCCGGTGTGACAAGTTGCTTCGTGACCCAGCACTTTGACGCGCAACCATATCGCGTCCTGGTCACAATCCGTGAGCATCTCGACGACCTGCTGGACATTGCCAGAGGTTTCGCCCTTCTTCCACAGCCCGTTGCGCGAACGCGACCAGTAGTGCGCGACGCCGGTCTCGAGCGTCAGCGCCAGCGCCTCGGCATTCATATGCGCGACCATCAGCAGCATGCCGTCTTCGGCATCGGTGACCACGACAGTGACGAGGCCGGCAGCATCGAAGCGCGGTGAAAGGACCGTGCCTTCCTCGAGTGCCTTCTTGTCTGTTGGAGCTTTCGGGAATTCCAATGCCGACATTCGCCGGTCCTTATCTAGCGAAGCCGGCAGGCCGATCAGATCCTGCCGCCGCGCACCATGGTGACGAAGCGGACCTGCTCTTCGGGTGTGTCCTTGAAGACGCCGGTGAAGGTCGAGGTCAGCGTGGTGGAGCCCTGCTTGCGGATGCCGCGCATGGCCATGCACATATGCTCTGCCTCAAGCATAACGGCCACGCCGCGCGGATTGAGCACATCCTGGATGACGCCGGCAATCTGCGCGGTCATCGCTTCCTGGGTCTGCAGGCGATGGGCGAAGATGTCGACGACGCGGGCTATCTTGGACAGGCCGACAACCTTGCCGTCAGGCAGATAGCCGACATGCGCCTTGCCGATGATCGGCACCATGTGATGCTCGCAATGCGAGTGGAAAGATATGTCCTTGACGAGGACGAGATCGTCGTAGCCGGCGACTTCCTCGAAGGTGCGGCCAAGTTCCTCGGCTGGACACATATCATAGCCGTTGAACATTTCGCGGAACGCCTTGGTGACGCGCTTCGGCGTGTCGATCAGGCCTTCGCGGTCAGGATTGTCGCCGGTCCAGCGCAACAAGGTGCGCACAGCGGCTTCGACTTCGGCTTCGCTCGGCCGGTCGGTGACCGGCTTTTCCATATAGGCGGACCGTGGCATGAGTTTCTTGATAACGGCGTCCATAAAGGCGTCTCCCGTAGTTCCTCTCTCAGGAGGAACGAGTTGAACGGACCACGACCTTTCGGGTGTCAGAAACTCGCCCGGTTTCCAGCCCGTAAGTGGCGTGAACAGAATTGGGCACGACGAGGTTTGTGGTCGCCTTGTCGATACCCGACTACCGCCATTATATATGTTCGTGCCGAGCGAAAGGAAGACGCCAGAGCGGCAATGACTGTTCGCTGGGCGGCGACGGATTGGAAAAATATGATCGACGATGTCTACAATGCGAAAATTCTGGGTTTTGCCGGAAACATCGCACGGATCGGCCGGCTCGAGCGGCCCGACGCAACCGCACGAGCACATTCCAAGCTGTGCGGCTCGACGGTGACCGTCGATCTGAAGATGGATGATGGCGTCGTCAGCGATTTCGCGCATGACGTGAAGGCCTGTGCGCTTGGCCAGGCGTCGTCTTCGATCATGGCGCAGCATGTCGTCGGCGCCAGCGCCGAAGAATTGCGCAGCGTGCGCGAGACGATGCTGAAGATGCTGAAGGAAAATGGCCCGCCGCCCGAAGGCCGCTTCGCCGACCTGAAATACCTGGAACCGGTGCGCGACTACAAGGCGCGCCACGCCTCGACCATGCTGACGTTCGACGCAGTGGTCGATGCGATCGGCCAGATCGAAAAGAAGCGGGCGGAAGAGGCGGCTTAGATCTCGGCAAGGAAACGCCGGCTTTCGGCGAATTCCGCCCGGACCCAGTCGGCAAAAGCCCTGGCCGGCTCGGAAAGGTCATTCAGCCTTCTGGCCACCAGCCAATAGGCGCCGGACGCGACGTCGATGTCGAAAGGCTTGACCAGCGCGCCGGACGCAAGTTCTTCGCCGATCTGCAAAAGATCGCCCAGCGCGACACCATGTCCAAGCAAGGCTGCCTGCTTCGAAAGCGAAGCATCCGCCAGCATCGGACCACGCGCAGGCACGGTATCAGCCGTGACGCCCGCCGCTTCGAACCAGCGCGCCCAAGCCTGACGGTTTTCTTCGTGCAGCAATGTATAGCGACCAAGGTCGATCGGCTTTTCCAGAGCTGGGCCGGATGCAAGAAGCGCCGGCGACAGAACTGGTGAATCGACGACCGCGGCAAGCTGTTCGGCTTCGCTGCGTGGCCATGAGGTGGCGTGCGCACTGAAGCGTAGGGCAAGTTCGGGCTGATCGCTGCGAAACTCTATCAACCTCGGGTCGACCTCAAGGGAAACGTCGATATCGGGTCGCAACTCGCGAAAGCGGTTGAGCCGCGGCACCAGCCATACGGATGCAAGCGACGGCTCGACGCTGACACGGACCACGGACTGCGTCGGGGCCGCCGTCAATTCCGAAAGCAGCCTGTCGATGCCCTCGAAACTTCTGACCAACTGGTCGAGCAGCCGCCGGCCGGTGTCGGTCAACTCGACGCGGCGATGATGGCGGAAGAACAGAGGTTGGCGCAGGAAGGCTTCGAGCTCGCGGATCTGGCGGCTGATCGCCGCCTGCGAAACATAAAGCTCCTCGGCCGCACGGCTGAAGCTCAGGTGACGACCGGCTGCTTCGAAGCTTCTGAGAGCCGTCAGGGGGAGGTGTCCGCGCTTCATTCGCATAACTCAGAGTTATCTGACGTGGACGTTATACTCGTTTGAACAGCAAGGCCAGCGGCGCTCTAATCGGTGCTCAAGGAGTGCCGCTATGATCCAGTTTCTCAATATTCTGGGCGATGTCGTGCGGATCGCGACGTTTCAACGGTACGACGAGAAACCGCGTAGGGATCGGTGCGAGGAGAGGCCACCGACTGGCGTCGCCGTATGCCGGAAGCCGACGCCCGACCGCTGCCCGGTTCGCCGTACCAGGCCATGATGGGATTGCCGGACGGCATTGCGTTCCTGGCCCGATGCGCACATCTATCGTGTAGGGAAACGCGATGTGGAGACTGCAGTGGTCGGCCAACATCGGCAAGCGCACGGCGCCGGGCCGATTCGACAAGGACGCAATTGGCCCGGCCCGTGGCGCAAGACGCCGGGCCGCCTCCTCGGCACGTCGCTCGTCCGGCTCTACCAGCTGACGCTGTCCGGCTTCGTCGGCAATTCCTGCCGGCATCTGCCGACCTGTTCCGAATATACGCACGAGGCGATCGCCCGGCATGGGCTGTGGGCCGGTGGCTGGATGGGGTTTTTCCGGGTGCTGCGCTGCGGGCCGTTTGGCACGCACGGCATCGACCGCGTGCCTGATGTGCTGGGCGATCGCTACCTCTGGTTCACGCCATGGCGGTACTGGCTGATCGGGAAAAAAAGTGGCGACCTGGACAGCTGAACGCAACTGTTCGGTACACAACCGGACCGCCTTTACGATCTGGTAGGGTTAACCGAAGCTTGCGCGGACATAGCGCATTTAAGACAAAATCGAGACAAGACGCCTCGCTAAGCCGCTCCTGACACCCCTTCAGGAGAGATTACCAAATGCGCCGGATAGATCGTCTTCCCTTCGTTTTCGCCGTGGTTCTCTATGTCCTGGCGTGGCTGTTGGGTTTTCCGATCCGTGCGCAATCGGCGCCGCTCGCGGACGTCGAATGCACGCTGATCGTCGACGCCGCAAGCGGCGAGACGCTGTATCGCCAAGGGACCTGCAACCAGCGCTTCAGCCCCGCCTCGACATTCAAGGTTCCGCTGGCGCTGATCGGCTATGACGCCGGAATCCTGAGCGACGAGCACACGCCGAGCTGGGAGTACAAGGCGGAGTTCAACGCGCCGAAACGGGACCACAAGACCGTCGACCCGACGATTTGGGAAAGGGATTCGGTCCTTTGGTTCTCACGCGAGATTACGCAACAGCTCGGCAGCAAACAGTTTGCCGGCTATGTGTCCAGATTGGACTATGGCAACACCGACGTCTCCGGCACTGCCGGCAGGAATGACGGACTCACCCATTCCTGGGTGAACTCTTCGCTTGAGATATCGCCGATCGAGCAGGTCGATTTCCTGCGCAAGCTGCTGGCGCGGAAACTGCCGGTCTCGGACAAGGCCCATGCGATGACCAGTGCGATTGTCCCGACCTTCCGGGCAGGCGGCTGGACGGTGCAGGGCAAGACTGGAACGACCAGGCTTGGCGACAGCGCCGACAAGCGCTCGCTTGGCTGGTTTGTCGGCTGGGCGCAGACGGACGCCCGCAAGATCGTCTTTGCCCGCCTGGTAGTCGATACGAAACGTTCCGACACGCCAAAGGGGCTCAAGACGCGGACGATGTTCCTGAAAGAGCTGCCGAATCTCCTCAGGTGACCTACATCCGGCTTTACGGCGCCGAAAACTGTCCATAAAAGACCGCTCGCCGCCGGACGCATCCGGCTCTTACTGATGCATGTCGTAGCCCCAAAACCGCTAGGCAGTTTTGGGCGACATGCATTTCACCACCCGCGCTCGTTTGCGGGACTGGATAGGAGAATTTATGCTGAATTCCGTTTCCCTGACATTTCCCGATGGCTCCGTCCGCGATTACGACGCGGCGATGACCGGCGCTGGCCTGGCGGAATCGATCTCGAAGTCGCTGGCCAAGAAGGCCGTTGCCTATTCGATCGACGGCACGCTGCGCGACCTTTCCGACCCGATCGGCAGATCGGGCAAAGTCGAGATCATCACTCGTGAGGACCCGCGCGCGCTGGAGCTCATCCGCCACGATGCGGCGCATGTGTTGGCCGAAGCCGTGCAGGAACTTTGGCCGGGAACGCAGGTGACCATCGGACCGGTGATCGAGAACGGATTCTACTACGATTTTGCCCGCAACGAGCCGTTCACGCCCGACGATTTCCCGGTGATCGAGAAGAAGATGCGCGAGATCATTGCGCGCAACAAGCCGTTCACCAAAGAGGTCTGGTCGCGTGAGAAGGCGAAAAGGATCTTTGCCGACAAGGGCGAACGCTACAAGCTCGAGCTGATCGACGCCATCGCCGAAGATCAGGACCTCAAGATCTATGCGCAGGGCGACTGGTTCGATCTTTGCCGCGGCCCGCATATGGCCTCGACCGGCCAGATCGGCAACGCCTTCAAGCTGATGAAGGTCGCCGGCGCCTATTGGCGCGGCGACAGCAACAACCCGATGCTGACCCGCATCTACGGCACGGCCTGGGCCGATCAGGCGCAGCTCGAAGCCTACCAGACGATGCTGGAGGAAGCCGAGAAGCGCGACCACAGGAAGCTCGGCCGTGAGATGGACCTGTTCCATTTCCAGGAGGAAGGCCCCGGGGTCGTGTTCTGGCACGCCAAGGGCTGGAGGATGTTCCAGAACCTGGTCAATTACATGCGTCGCCGCCTCGACGAGCAGGGCTATCAGGAGGTCAACGCGCCGCAGGTGCTCGACAAGAGCCTGTGGGAGACGTCAGGCCACTGGGGCTGGTACCGGGACAACATGTTCAAGGTGACGGTGGCCGGCGACGACACCGACGACGACCGGGTGTTTGCGCTGAAGCCGATGAACTGCCCCGGCCACGTCCAAATCTTCAAGCACGGGCTGAAGTCCTACCGCGATCTCCCGGTAAAACTTGCGGAATTCGGCAATGTGCATCGCTATGAGCCGTCCGGCGCACTGCACGGGCTGATGCGCGTGCGCGGCTTTACCCAGGACGATGCCCACATCTTCTGCACCGAGGAACAGCTCGCCGACGAGTGCATCAAGATCAACGACCTGATCCTGTCGACCTATGCCGATTTCGGCTTCGACGAAATCACCGTCAAGCTGGCGACCCGTCCCGAAAAACGGGTCGGCACCGACGCGATGTGGGATCATGCCGAGGGCGTGCTGCAGGACGTGCTCGACAAGATCGCGGCGCGGTCGGGCAACCGGATCAAGACGGGCGTCAATCCGGGTGAGGGCACGTTCTACGGGCCGAAGTTCGAATATGTGCTGAAGGACGCCATCGGCCGCGACTGGCAATGCGGCACGACGCAGGTTGATTTCAACCTGCCGGAACGGTTCGGCGCCTTTTATATCGGCTCGGATTCGGAAAAGAAGCAGCCGGTGATGGTGCATCGCGCCATCTGCGGTTCGATGGAGCGTTTTCTCGGCATCCTGATCGAGAATTATTCCGGCCATTTCCCGCTCTGGTTTGCGCCGCTGCAGGTGGTGGTGGCGACGATCACTTCCGATGCCGACGATTACGCGCGAAAGGTCGTTGCGCAGCTGAAGGCGGCCGGGCTGATCGCCGAAGCCGATCTGCGCAACGAGAAGATCAACTACAAGGTCCGCGAGCATTCGCTGGCCAAGGTCCCGGTCATCCTCGTCTGTGGCAAGCGCGAGGCCGAGGAAGAAACGGTCAATGTCCGCCGTCTCGGGTCGCGCGACCAGGAATCGCTCGGCCTCGCAGCCGCCGTGAAGCTGCTTGCCGACGAGGCGGTGACACCCGACCGCAAGCGCCGCGCAGCCTGAGCCTGCCGACCTGCAATGAATGGCGGTGGAGCAATCCACCGCCATTTTTCATGTGCCTGTCACGCCAGCTTGTAACGAGCCCTCATGCTCAAGCTGAAGATGCGCGAAGGACCGATTCCCGAGCTTTCCTATGCCAGCCCGCACCAGCCGGCGCTGACGCGCTGGTTCATCCATTCGGTCGAAGGCCTGTCGGGACGTGATCGCTTCGCGGCACTCTATGATTTCTGGCGCCGGCTCATAGTGCGTGTTCAGCCGTATGCTGGAACTGATCGACGTCCGGGTGCGGACAGCCGGTCAATGGCCGCCGGCAAACCTGCCCGACACGCCGCTGGTGATCGTTGCCAACCACCCGTTCGGCATCGGCGACGGTATTGCCGTGCTGTCGCTGGCAGAGCAACTCGGCCGGCCGTTCCGCGTCATGATCCATAAGGACCTGCTCAAGATCCGCGAGATGGAACCCTATTCGCTGCCGATCGACTTTTCCGAGACTAAGGACGCGCTGAAGAACAACATGGAAGTGCGTCATGAGGCAGTGCGCCTGCTCAAGGAGGGCGTCATCATCGTCGTCTTCCCGGCGGGCGGTGTCGCCACTGCGCCGAATGGATTTGGCCGGGCGCGCGATCTGCCGTGGAAGATATTTCCGGCTCGTCTCGTTCAGGATGCCAAGGCATCGGTCATCCCGATGCATTTTTCCGGCCAGAACGGTCGGCTGTTCCATCTGGTCAGCGGGCCGATGAACATGGCCGCGCGTGACGGGCGTGTCGCGAAGTTTGTCGGCAAGGCTTCGCTGACCCTGCGCACATCGCTGCTCATCCGTGAATTTGCGCGGCTCTCCGGCAAATCGATCGATGTGCACGTCGGTGGCGTGCTGGAATGGGCCGAACTGGAGCCGCTGCGCGACCGCAAGGCCTTGCTCGACCGCCTTCAGCGTGGCGTCGTCGATCTGGCTCCGGCCGTACCGCGTGGCCGCGTGCAGTTGCTGGCGCGACGCATGCGCAAGGCAGCTTAGAGGGGCAGAGCCTCAGTCGGCGCCTTCCTCGGAATCGATGGCGGAAGCCTCGGTGGCCAGAACTTCGATGTCCTGGTTGTGCCCGGCCACCACGGTAAAATCCTTCTGGTAGATGCGGTCGCGGTTTTTGGCGATGATGGTGTAGTCGCCCTCGGCCAGCACCATCGAGGCAAAGGCGCCGACGGTTTCCTTGATCGGATCGCCGGATTCGTTCAGCAGCGACCAGGAGGTGTCGGCGATCGCCTCGCCGCCCGGTTCGCGCACCAGCTTCATGGTCATCTCGGCCGCACGGTGCTCGACGGTCGCTTCGGTGAGCTTGCCAGCCTCGACGCGGATGTCGGAGCGGATGACCGCGTTCACCGCGCCGTAGGTCGAGACGACATGATAGGTGCCGGCATTGAGCCGCACGACGCTGTTCGGCTCGACATCGGGTATGATCAGGGCGCGGTCGCCATCGGCCGCGGCGTGGCTCTCATAAATCGAGAAGCGCAGCTTTGTCGGCGGTATGCGCACCCCTCCCGACAGCACGGCATCAAGCTTGAGGCCGCCGGCATCGAGCACGAGGCTCTCGCGCTTGGCTTCCTTGCCGACGGTGATGCGCTTGGTGGCGCCGGCCCGCCCGTAGGAGGCGTGGACCAGATAGGAACCCGGCTCGAGCTGGAACACGGCGGTACCGCCATGAGCGGAGGCGACCATCGGCAGCTTGCCGTCGCTGGCCGATTCGGGCTTGAAGACGCGCCAGACGATGCCGCGCGTAATGTCGGCGCCCTTGTCGGTCAATTGCGCCGACAGCGTGATCGCCCCGCTGCTGCCCAATGCCAGCGATGTCTCGCTTTTCGGAGGCGCATAGCCCGAAATTCCGGGAAGTTTCAGCTCACCGAGGCCGTCCACATCCTGGGCGACGGCAAGCGAAACCGGCACCATCAACAGTGCGGCAGCGAGCGATATCAGGAAAAGACGCAATGTCCCCTCAAACATGCCTTGCGTTGAAGCCCAAGGCAGTGGCAATTTCAAGGCTTAAGAGTCCGGTCGGCTTCTGCTACAGGGGCTCTTTGTCCGGCGCGCCGCGCCAATGCCCGAGCCGCCCGATGTCCCGATGGTGCGCTTCAGCTCAAATTCCAGGAGACTGCGCCCATGACGTCGCCGATCATCGATTTTCTGCTGACCCGAAATTCCGCGCCGATCCCGGATTTGAAAGAACCGGCACCGAGCGATGCGGAGATCGCGACGATGATCGCCGCCGCCTCGCGTGTGCCGGACCACGGCCGGCTGGAGCCTTGGCGTTTTATCGTCTATCGCGGCGAGGCTCGCATCGAGATCGGCAAGAAGCTGGCAAAACTTGCCGAACAGCGCGAAGGGCCGTTGCCGGAAGGCCGGCGCAACCAGGAATTGGCGCGCTTTTCGCGCGCCCCGCTGGTCATCGGCGTGATCTCGATCCCCAGGGAAAATCCAAAGATCCCACAATGGGAGATGTTCCTGTCCGGCGGCATGGCGGCGATGAACCTGATGCTTGCCGCCAATGCGCTGGGCTACGGCACCAACATGATCAGCAACTGGTATTCCGACGTGCCGGAGGGCAGGGCGATCCTCGGCCTGGCGCCGCATGAGCGGGTCGTCGGCTTCGTCCATATCGGCTTCTATCAAGGGCCGGCGCCGGAACGACCGCGGCCCGATCCGGCAAAGCTCTATGCCGATTACTCGGGGCCGTGGGTGGGATGAACTCGCGCGGAACAGATCCTAAGCGCCAAGCCCAGCTGCCCTGGCCCGCGCCAGGAGCCGCTCGGCGAGCTTGAGATGCGGCCGGTCATACATCTTGCCGTCGATGCCGACGACGCCTGGGTTTCCTGCCGCCTTGAACGCCTCGACGATCGCCAGCGAATTTTTCACCGCTTGCGCCGAAGGCGTGAAGGTGGCGTTGATGACCGGCACCTGCGCCGGATGGATCGCCATCTTGCCGGTGAAACCGTCGCGCTCGGCCTCGGCGCATTCGGCCTCGAAGCCGGCCATGTCGCGAAAGTCCGGAAAGACAGTGTCGATTGCCGCGACTTCCGCCGCACTTGCAGCAAGCAGGGTCATGGTGCGGGCGACGCGGAACACATCCGTGTAGCGGCCATTCGCGTCGCGTGTCGCGCGCGCGCCGATTGCCGCCGACAGATCTTCCGCGCCCCAGGTGAGGCCGACAAGCCGGGCGCTTGTCTTAGCATAGGTCGCGGCGGCAAGAACGCCGGCGGCCGTTTCTGTGATGATCGGCAGGATACTTATCGCTCCATCCGGCAGGCCGCTTTCGGCTTCGTGCACCCTCAGCTTGGCCGAGAGATGCTGGACATCCGGTCCGCCGTTCGACTTAGGCAGCATGATGCCGTCTGGTTTTGCTGGCACGAGTGCCGCCAGATCGTCGTCGGTCAGTCCGGTCGAAAGGTCATTGACGCGCACATAAATCAAGGAGCTGGTTCGGTGCCTGGGTGCGGCGATGAAACGCGCCGCTGTATCGCGCGCCAGACCCTTGTTCTGCGCGGCAATCGAATCCTCGAGGTCGACGATGACCACGTCGGCGCCCACGTCAAAGCCCTTCTCCAGCTTCTTTTCCGAATCGCCGGGAACGAAGAGCAGAGAACGCATCGGCTATGCCTTTTTCATCATCATGGCTTGCCTCGTGCATTTGGCAACCAGCACGTCGTTCTGGTTATAGGCGCGATGCTCGAACTCGACGATGCCGCGGTCCGGTTTCGACCTGGAATCGCGTACCGAAACCACCGTGGTCTCGACGCGAATGGTGTCGCCATGGAAGACGGGGTGCGGAAACACCGTCTCCCTCATGCCGAGATTGGCGATAGTGGTGCCGACGGTAATGTCGTTGACCGAGATGCCGATCATCAGGCCAAGCGTGAACAGCGAATTGACCAAGGGCTTGCCCCATTCGCTCTTGGCGGCGAAGTCGAAGTCAATGTGCAGCGGCTGCGGGTTCAGCGTCATCACCGAAAACAGCATGTTGTCGCTTTCGGTCACGGTTTTGCGCAGCGTGTGCTTGAACACATGGCCGACAACGAACTCCTCAAGGTAAAGTCCGGCCATTGTCGATCTCCTCCGCTGCTTAAGGGTTGATAGGCGTTGCATACCGGGCTCGCAAGCCAGTTAACAAACATGGTGAACCGTTCGTAAACCATTTGTGCCTACGGTCTCGACAGGGGCCAGAAGCGTTCTGGCAAAGGGCGTAAGCAGGCGACATGGTCGTTTCGCATTTCCTGAAATGGATCCACACGGCGAAGGTGTCGGAGCGCGCTGCGGCGGCAAGCGCGCTGGCTCGCGCCTATGTCGACTCGGACTTGCCTTTCGAGGACCGCTGCGCTGCCGAGGCGGCGCTGACATTGCTGCTCGATGACGCATCGTCGAAGGTGCGGCTGGCAATCGCCGACGCGCTTTCCATGAGCCACCACGCGCCGCCGCAGATCGTCAGCGCGCTGGCCTCGGACCAGCCCGAGGTGGCCGCTTTGGTACTGGCGCGCTCGCCGCTGCTTACCGACGCCGACCTGATCGACCGGGTTGCCGGCGGCCAGAAGGCGACGCAGAAGGTGATCGCCAACCGGCCACGCGTCTCGATGTCCGTTGCGGCGGCGATCGCCGAGATCGGCGAGCCGGAAGCCTGCGCCACGCTGCTCGCCAACAGCGGCGCCGACATCGCATCGATCAGCTTTCGCCGCATGGCCGAGCGGCACGGCCATCTGCCTCTGGTGCGCGAGGCGCTGATTGCCGACGCACGCCTGCCCGCCGATTGCCGGCATTTGCTGCTGGTCAAAGTGGGCGAGACGCTCAAAGGTTCGCCGCTGGTGCTGGCGCTGATGGGCGCCGCCAGGGCCGAGCGCGTCACCCGCGATGCCTGCGTCAAAGCTTCCGTGACATTGATCGAAGGCACGCGTGCCGAGGAACATACAGCGCTGGTCGAACATCTGCGCCTGCGCGGCGACCTGACCGCAAGCTTCGTCATCCGCACTATCGCGCATGGCAAGGTCGACTTCTTTGGTTCGGCCCTGGTCGCGCTCAGCCAGCAGTCCGAACAACGGGTGAGCGCACTGCTGGCCGGGGGGCATGACATAGCGTTGCAGGCACTGTTCCGCAGCGCCGGGCTTGCCGCCGCCACCCACGCCATCATCCTGCGCGCGCTGAAGGTCTGGCGCGAGGTCGCCAATGGCAAACGCCTCGCCGGCGTCCAGGAAGTCAGCTGGCTGATGCTGAAGGAATTGGGCGGGCAGTCCGCCGAAGGCGATCTCGTCGGGCTGGTCAAATCGATCCACCTCGACGCGCTGCGCGAGAACGCACGCGGGCACGCGCTGGCGATCGCCGCTGCTTAAACCCGGTCCTTCGCGAAAAAATCCGGAAAATCCTCGATCGCGGCGGCAATGATGCGCAGCGAGGCGGCGATCTGCAGCATTTCGGCTGCTTCGCTTCGCTCCGCGATGCCTGCTGCATATTGCCTGGCGACGGCGACGGTCGCCGTCGGCGGCTCGCCGGGCCGCCTGAACAGCAGTTCGCGCGCCAGACCGCGCAGGAAATTGGCGATGGAAAGTGCTGTTTCAGGCGGATCGCGGAACTCTGTTGCGCGTTGCGCAGCCGCAGGATTTCGAGGCCGACAGTAACGGCAGCAATGCCGCCGGCGAGAACGGCGTCGCCTTTCTCGCCGGCGTTCTGCAGCAGCGGCATCAACTGATTGACCCGATCATAGGCAAGGCTCTCGAAAGCCAGCCGCCGCGGCATACGCTCATGTAGACAGAGGCGGGCAAGGATCTTCGCGCATGGCTTGCAGGATGCGGTTGACGGTGACCCAGGGGTCGGCGGGCAGCACGATGGCGAAGACGCCGATCGCCAGAAGAATGCCGACCAGGACCGATGCCGAATTGGCGAAGAACGGAAACGGATCGTAGGTCATCGCCTGATGTGGGCTGAGGAAGGCGAGGAAATTGATGGCAAAGGCCGTTGCCACGCCGACATAGCGCGGATTGGCCATGCCCAGTGCCGCTGGTACCAGGATCGGGACGACAAAGACCATGAACCATCCGAAGCCTGGCAAAACCGGAAGCGCCAACTGGCCGATGAGAAACGCAAAGGGCAGGGCGAGCAACGTGCCCTCGAAGAAGTTCCATGCCGACCGGATTGGATCGGGGCGAGCGGCGAACAGGCTGGAGACGACGGCGACCAGAATGACCGTGCCCGTCGCGTCCGACCATTTCGTCGCCAGCCAGAGGCCGGCGACCAGGAGCGTGGCGATTGCTGCACGCACGGCATTGCGCGATGCCGCACGGTAATCGCGGTGCACCACCAGCGCCGGCTGCCGCCGTTCGCGACTGGCACGCGACGGGGGAGAGCGGAGCGCATCCAGGCCGCGCAGCACTTGCCGCATGGCCTCGGCGAAGTCGGCGGCAATGGTTAGGCGGGTGACAGTGCCAGCCCAGTCAATGTCTTGCCCGGCCGCGATGTCAGGCATCTGCCGCGCGTTGCCGGCGATTGCGTCGAGCCGCGCCACCCAGGGCGCCGTATCGTCCAGCGCGCCCGGCTTGGCTACCAGTTCGCTGACAACGGCCTGCAACTCGGCTCGAGCGGGGATGAGGGCTGCGTTCTTCGGAGCGGCATGGGCATGCAGCGCACGCGCCGCTGACAGGGCCGACAGAAGCTGACCGATGGTACGCCGGACCGGATAGGCGCGGGTGGCGAGGCTCGGCCCCTCCAGCCTTGCGTAGGTGCGCATCTCGCCGAGCGTTTGGACATCGCCGATCAGCTTGCTGTGCAGCCCGGCAAGCTTTTCCGTATCGCCGCCGGAAAAAGCGCCGTCCGCATAGGCCGCCAGGTCGAGAATGCTGCGTTTCAGTCTTGAGATGATGGCATCGGCGGCCAGTTTCGGCAGGATCAGCCGGCTGGTCAGCGCAGCGCAGGCGATACCCAGCACGATTTCCGCGCAGCGCGCCATGGCGAGATCGATGACGAGGTGCGGCTGGCCGAAAGCCGGCAGGCCGATGATCATCGCGGTGTAGCCGGCAAGCGCCGCGCCATAGGCCTCCGGATTGCGTAGCAGCGACGAGACCAGCGTGCAGATGCCGATCCAGACGGCAAGAAGTGCAACCAGCAACCACGAGTTGGCACCGAAGACAGTGGTAATGCCGATCGCCGCCAGCGCGCCGGCAAGCGTGCCGAGGAGACGATAAAACCCCTTCGCCAGCACCATGCCGGCGACCGGCTGTGCGACGATGAACACCGTCATCATCGCCCATTGCGGGTGGTCGAGCTTCAGCGCATAGGCGGCCAAAAGCGCGATGAGGCCGGCCGAAACGGTGCGCGGGGCAAAAATCCAGTCCGAGCGCGTCGGCCGCGTCAGGCCAGCGATCCGCGTGCCGATATCGTCCTTCAGCCGCGCCCAGATCAAGTGCTCGTCTCCAGCTCAGAAGGCCAAGCTAGCGGCGGGAGCTCAGATATCCAGCACTTCCGTCTCGGCGAATTCCGCGCGTTCCTGGATGAAGCGGAAGCGAGCCTCAGGTTTGGTCCCCATCAATGCGTCGACCGCATCCTTGGTCGCCGCCTCGGCGTCGATCACATCGACCCTGAGCAGCGTGCGCTTTTTCGGGTCCATGGTGGTTTCCTTGAGCTGAGCAGCCATCATTTCGCCCAGCCCCTTGAAGCGGCCGATTTCGACCTTGCCGCGCCCGGTGAATTCGGTGCGCAAAAGTTCGTCCTTGTGCGCGTCGTCGCGGGCATAGGCGACCTTGCCGCCCTGCCGGATCGAATAAAGCGGCGGCACCGCCAGATAGAGATGGCCGCCGCGGACCAGGCTTGGCATCTCCTGGTAGAAAAAGGTGATCAGCAGCGAGGCGATATGGGCGCCGTCGACGTCGGCATCGGTCATGATGATGACCCGGTCGTAACGCAGGTCCTCGTCGCGGTATCTCGAGCGCGTACCGCAGCCAAGCGCCTGGATGAGGTCGGATATCTGCTGGTTGCCGGCCAGCTTGTCGCTGCCGGCGCTGGCGACGTTGAGGATCTTGCCGCGCAGCGGCAGCACCGCCTGGCTGGCGCGGTCGCGCGCCTGCTTTGCCGAACCGCCGGCCGAATCGCCCTCGACGATGAAGAGCTCGGCACCGGCGGCAGCATTCTGCGTGCAATCGGCGAGCTTTCCGGGCAGGCGCAGCTTGCGCACCGCACTCTTGCGCGACACTTCCTTTTCTTGGCGGCGGCGCACCCGCTCGTCGGCGCGCGCGATCACCCATTCGAGCAGTTTCGACGCTTCCTGCGGATTGTCGGCCAGCCAGTGGTCGAATGGGTCGCGGATAGCACTTTCGACGATGCGGATCGCCTCGATCGTCGCCAGCCTGTCCTTGGTCTGGCCGACGAATTCCGGTTCGCGGATGAACACCGACAGCATGCCCGCCGCCGAGATCATCACATCCTCGGATGTGACGATCGAAGCGCGCTTGTTGCCGACCAGGTCGGCATAAGCGCGCAAGCCGCGCGTCAGGACGTTGCGGAAGCCGGCCTCATGCGTGCCGCCTTCGGCGGTCGGAATGGTGTTGCAATAGGAATTGATAAAACCGTCGCCGCCGAACCAGGTCACCGCCCATTCAAGCGAACCATGGCCGCCCTGCTTCTCGCTCTTGCCGGCAAACATTTCACGGGTGACCTGGAATTCGTCGCCGAGCGAGGCTTTCAGATAGTCCTTGAGGCCGCCCGGAAAATGGAATTCTGCCTTGGCCGGCGTCGTGTCCTTTTCCTTGATCAGCGAGGGATCGCAGGTCCAGCGGATTTCGACACCGCCGAACAGGTAGGCCTTTGACCGCGCCATGCGGTAGAGCCGGGCCGGCTCGAACGCAGCACCCTTGCCGAAAATCTGCTCGTCTGGATGGAAGCGGATCTTCGTGCCGCGGCGATTGTGCACCTCGCCGAGCTGCTCAAGGCCGGTCACCGGAACGCCTCGCGAGAAGCGCTGGCGATAGAGCTTGCGCCCGATCGCGACCTCGACCTCGAGATGGTCGGACAGCGCGTTGACCACGGAAACGCCGACACCGTGCAGACCTCCCGAAGTTTCGTAGACCTTGCTGTCGAACTTGCCGCCTGAATGCAGCGTCGTCATGATGAGTTCGAGCGCCGGCTTCTTGAATTTCGGGTGCGGATCGACCGGAATGCCGCGGCCATTGTCGGTGACGGACAGGTATCCGTCGGCGGAAAGCTCGACATCGATGAAGGTCGCATGGCCGGCGACCGCCTCGTCCATCGAATTGTCGATGACCTCGGCAAACAGATGGTGCATCGCCTTGTCGTCGGTGCCGCCAATGTACATGCCCGGGCGGCGGCGCACCGGCTCCAGGCCCTCCAGCACCTCGATGTCGGCGGCACTGTAGCTCTCGCTGGCGTCACGGGGCGCCGGCCGCTTCGCCGCCTGCACCAGCGGGTCGGCTGGGCGCGCGGCGGCGCGAGCCGGTTGCGGCTGCTTGTCCAATTTGGCGAAAAGATCGTTATTGTCGTCCATGCCGATCCTGGATTCCGATGCTACGAATCACCACCCGATACTGCCACGCTTTTCGCGGGCAGGCGACGGAGGTTCCTGTTACGTTCGAGGATGGAGCCTCTTACTGCAAAACCATTCGACAGCCAAGCGGCGGAAATGAGCCTGGAGCATCCACGTTTTGTAAACCCTGTCCGAACGTTACGCCGGAAGATTGGCTGAAAAAACGGTATTTGCGGACTGTCGCTGACCTAGAATTGCAGCGGAACCCTCAAGAGGCTGTCGCTTAAGCATGTTGGATTACAGTTCGCTCCTGCTCGCGGCGGCGCTGTCGGGCACGTGCCTTAGCATCACCATGTTTGCGATCTGGTTCACCGCGCCACAGGCACGCTTTGTGCTGACGGTGGCGTGCGGCATTCTCGTGCTTGTCGCACATGTAGTGTTGTTCTGGCATTACACCAGGGATCCAAGCGCCTGGCTTTGCCAGATCGTGCTTGTGCTTCTCAGCCTCGGCTTCCTGATTATCTGCCTGTCGGCCATGCAATATCTCAGCATGCGCGATTACAGGCGCGCCATCTTGCCGACTTTGGTTGCGATGGCTGTTTGCGCGGGCGCGACGTATCTCGGGTTTGATGGTGTCGGCTTTATCGTCACCTACGCGACGGTAACGGCGCTGCTCTCGCTCATCGGGGCGATGTTCTGGATTGAGGGTGGTCACGATCGCCGGATATTGCTGGTCGTCTCGTTCCTGAGCGGCGTCTGTGCCCTGTCGTTCGGACTTTGCGGCGCGGTCCTGCTGGTCAAGGGCCAATGGGTGCTCGGTGTTGCGCCCGACAATTGGGCCGAGCGGGTGAATTCCGTCGTGGCCGTCGCCTGCATGACCGGGCTCGGCGCATTGACGCTCTCCCTGCACCATTTGCAGGCGCAGATCGAATTGAAGGCCGAGACGATGACCGATCCACTGACCGGGCTGATGAACCGGCGGGCGTTGACGGCACTCTACGGCGAGCGGGTCTTCGGTCCGTTCATGTCCGTCGCCATGTTCGACCTTGACCATTTCAAGAGGACGAACGACGTATTCGGTCACCCGGTCGGCGACCAGGTTCTGCGCCGCTTTGCCGCCGTCATCAGGAAATACGCCCGGACCGGCGTCGACGCCTTCCGGTTGGGCGGAGAGGAATTCGTGCTCGTCATGTCGCGGATGACGGAAGAGAAGGCCTATGACGTTGCGAGCAAGATCAGCGTCGCCTTCGGCACGGAAGTCGTAGCCACCCAACTTGGTCCGTTGCGAAGCACAGTCAGCGGCGGCATCGGCTTTGGCGGAACAAGCGGCACCGGTCTCGACGATGTGCTGGCCGAAGCCGACGCAGCACTCTATGCGGCAAAGCGCGCCGGGCGAAATCGCGTCGTCGTCCGGGACCGGGCGAGCAAGGCCGACGGGCCGGCCTTGCGTTCTGCCTGATGAGATTTCTATCTTCTTGTTAGACCACGATCTTGTCCGAAAACCGGGTTCCGCTTTTCGGGATCTGGTCTACTCCGCCGCGCCAAGATATTCCGATAGCGGCGGACAGGAGCAGACAAGGTTGCGGTCGCCGGCGACGTTGTCGATGCGTGACACCGGCGGCCAGTATTTTGCCGCCGTATCGGCATCGCCGGCGGGGTAGGCCGCCTCCAGACGCGAATAGGGATGGGTCCACTGGCCGGCCAATGCCTCGGCGGCGGTGTGCGGCGCGTTGACCAGAGGATTGTCGGCCAACGGCCATTCACCCCTGGCCACCTTGGCTGCCTCGCCGGCTATGGCAATCATGGCTTCGCAGAAGCGATCCAGCTCGCGCTTGGGCTCGGATTCGGTCGGCTCGACCATCAGCGTGCCGGCCACGGGGAACGACATGGTCGGCGCGTGGAAGCCATAGTCGATCAGCCGCTTGGCGATGTCGTCGACGCTGATGCCGGCGCTGTCCTTGAGCACGCGGGTGTCGAGGATGCATTCATGCGCAACGCGTCCGTTGCGCCCCTTGTAAAGCAGGGGGAAATGCTCGCCAAGCCGCGTCGCCACATAGTTGGCGGAGATGATCGCCGTCTCGGTCGCCTGCTTCAGGCCGGAAGCGCCCATCATGCGAATATACATCCAGGTGATCGGCAGAATGGACGCACTGCCGAACGGTGCCGCCGCCACGGCATGGGCCGAGCCTTCGGTGACGTGGCCGGGCAGATATGGCTTCAGGTGCGCCTTGACGCCAATCGGCCCGACACCGGGGCCGCCGCCGCCATGCGGGATGCAGAAGGTCTTGTGCAGGTTCATGTGGCAGACATCGGCGCCGATATCGCCGGGACGGGCGAGGCCGACCAGCGCGTTGAGATTGGCGCCGTCGAAATAGACCTGGCCGCCATGGCTGTGGACGAGGGCGCAGAGGTCGCGCGCGCCTTCCTCGAAGACGCCATGCGTCGAAGGATAGGTGAACATCAGCGCCGCGAGATTATGCGCATGCTCGGCCGCCTTGGCCTGCAGGTCGTCCATGTCGATATTGCCGTCCTCGGTGCAGCGCACGACGACGACGCTCATGCCGGCCATGGCCGCACTTGCGGGATTGGTGCCATGCGCCGAGGACGGGATCAGGCAGACGGTGCGATGGGCTTCGCCGCGTGACAGATGATAGCCGCGAATGGCGAGCAGCCCGGCATATTCGCCCTGGCTGCCGGCATTGGGCTGCAGGGTCACCGCGTCGAAGCCGGTGATCTCAGCCAGCCAGCCTTCCAGCTCGTCGATTATGGCGCGATAGCCTATCGAATGATTTGCCGGCGCGAAGGGATGCAGGTTGGCGACATCAGGCCAGCTCACCGGCATCATTTCGGCGGCGGCGTTGAGCTTCATGGTGCAGGAGCCGAGCGGGATCATGGCGCGGTCAAGCGCCAGGTCCTTGTCGGCCAGCCGGCGCAGGAAGCGCATCATGTCGGTTTCCGAGTGGTTTTCGCGGAAGACGGGCTGGGTGAGGAACTCCTTGCCGCGCGGTTTTCCTGGCATGGAACTGCCGGCGGCAACGCCGGCCTTGGCGCCGAAAAGTGTTGCGATTGCCTCCAGATCGGCTTCGGTGGAGGTCTCGTCGAAGCTGATGCCGACATGATCGGCGTCGATGACGCGCAGCAGCCGGCCGGTCTTTTCTGCGGCGGCGGCAATCGCGCCGGCTCTGCCCCTCACATCCACGGTCACCGTGTCGAAGCGGCTTTCGCCGACCACCGAAACGCCCGCTGCCTTGAGGCCGGCGGCCAGGCGGTTGGCCAGCGTGTGGACGCGGCCGGCAATCGCCTGCAGCCCGGCAGGGCCGTGCCAGATCGCATAGGCCGTCGCCATATTGGCGAGCAGCGCCTGTGCGGTGCAGATGTTGGAGGTCGCCTTGTCGCGGCGGATATGCTGCTCGCGTGTCTGCAAAGCGAGGCGATAACCGGGACGGCCCTTGCTATCCGTCGACTGGCCAACGAGCCGGCCGGGCATCAGCCGCGTCAGCCTGTCGGAGACGGCGCAATAGGCGGCGTGCGGCCCGCCAAAGCCCATCGGCACGCCAAAACGCTGCATCGGGCCGACGGCGATGTCGGCGCCAAGCCTGGCCGGCGCATCGGTCAGCGTCAGGCCGAGCGGGTCGGCGATGAAGACGACCAGCGCGCCGGCCGCGCGGGCCTTGTCGATTGCTGCCTTGTGATTGCCGTAGACGCCGAACGTATCGGGCCAGGAGACCAGCAGGGCGGCGGTGTTGTCGTCGATCACCTCGCCGTCGACCTCGATGTCAAGCGGCTCGGCGCGCGTGCGCACGACGTCCAGCGTCTGCGGGTGCGGCGTGCCAGCCAGTGCCACCTTGGTGCGCCTGTCGCGATGATGGCGGAGCGCAATGCCGACAGCTTCGGCCACTGCCGTCGCCTCGTCGAGCAGCGAGGCCGATGCAACCGGCAGGCCGGTCAGTTCTGTCACCAGCGTCTGGAAGTTGAACAGCATTTCCAGCCGGCCCTGGCTGATCTCGGCTTGGTAGGGCGTGTAAGCGGTATACCAGGCCGGGTTCTCGAACAGGTTGCGCTGGATCACCGGCGGCACATGGACGCCATGATAGCCGGCACCGATGAAGCTCTTCAGCACCGTGTTCTTTGCCATCGTCGCCGCGAGCTCGGTCAGCGCTTCCGCTTCGCTTGCGGGGGCGGGCAGGGCCAGCGGCCGGTCGAGCCGGATCGACTTCGGCACTGCCTGGCTGATCAGCGTCTCGACCGAAGGAACGCCGATCGTCGCCAGCATGGCTCTGACGTCATGGAGGCCCGGGCCGATATGGCGAGCCGAGAAGGGGTAGGGTGCTGCGGTCATCTTGCTGGTCCTGCTATCAACCAATATGGGCTTTGTAGGCGGCTTCATCGAGGAGCCCGTCGAGCTGGCTCTCATTGGCCAGCTTCATCTTCCACAACCAGCCGTCGCCGGTTGCCGCCGAATTGACGAGCGAAGGATCC
Source organism: Mesorhizobium sp. M0751 (assembly GCF_040320265.1). Taxonomy (NCBI): domain Bacteria; kingdom Pseudomonadati; phylum Pseudomonadota; class Alphaproteobacteria; order Hyphomicrobiales; family Phyllobacteriaceae; genus Mesorhizobium; species Mesorhizobium sp. M0751. The sequence goes on along the minus strand of NZ_JAMYPH010000006.1, from coordinate 210,123 downwards.
GATGACAGCGAGGTGTTGGCCTCGGTGATCTCGCCGTCGACCGGTGCGTAGACGTCCGATGCCGCCTTGACCGATTCGACCACCACGGCCGTATCGCCCTTGGCCAGCTTTTTCCCCGGCTCCGGCAGTTCGACGAAGACGAGATCGCCGAGCTGCTGCTGTGCGTAATCGGTGATGCCGACGGTGGCGATGCCGCCCTCGACGCGCAGCCACTCGTGATCTTCGGTGAAATAGGTCTTTGCCATTGAAATCATCCTTTGCGGTAGCGATGGGGCGTGAAGGGCAAGGGGTGGATGTCGACCGGGATTTTCGTCCCGCGGACATCGGCGAACAGTTTTGCGCCGGATTTGGCAAGCGGCGTCTGGACGTAGCCCATGGCGACCGGATGACCGGCCGAGGGGCCGAAGCCGCCGGAGGTGACGTGGCCGGCAGGGTTGCCGTCGGCATCGAAAAGGGCAGCACCGGCGCGCACCGGCTGGCGGCCTTCCGGCTTCAGGCCGACGCGTTTTTGCGCCGGGCCGCGCTCCAGGATGGCGCGCAGCGCATCGGCGCCGATGAAGGCGCCAGAGGCGCGAACCTCCTTGGGGATGGCCCACATCAGCCCGGCGCTGGCCGGATCGATCTCCGGCGTGATGTCCAGCCCGTGCAGGCACAGTCCGGCTTCGAGCCGCAGGCTGTCGCGGGCGGCAAGGCCGATCCACATCACCCGCTCGTCCTCGAGCAGCCTGGCGACGAGGTTTCTTGCATCCGTTTCCGGCAGGCCGATCTCGAAGCCGTCTTCACCGGTATAGCCAGACCGGCTCATGAACCATTTTTCGCGCGGCTCGATACCGTGCATGAACACCAGCGAACCGGTCTCGATGCCGGCGCGGGAGAGGGCGGCCCACGCCTCGGGGCCCTGGATGGCCAGGAAGACGCGGTCGAGCGCGTCCACCTTCACGTCGAAATCCCCGGCCAGTGCGCGCAGATGCTTTTCGTCGGTGGCGGCGTTGCCGGCATTGGCGACCATCATGAAGCGCTCGGCGCCGAGCCTGGTGACGATCAGATCGTCGAGTATTCCGGCGGCCTCATTGAGGAAGAACGTGTATTTGGACTGGGAAATCTCAAGCGCGCCGGCGTCGAACGGGCAGGCGCGGTTCAGAAGTGCTGCTGCCCCCGGACCGCTGATTTCGAACAGCTTCATATGCGAGATGTCGAACAGGCCGGCATGCTCGCGGCTGTGCAGATGCTCTTTCATCACGCCGGCCGGATAGGTCAGCGGCATCGACCAGCCGGCGAAGGCGCCAAAGCGCGCACCGGCTGCCACATGCAGATCCTCGAGGGGAAGGTGTTTGGTGTCGTCGCCCGTCATGTCATCTCCAGAGTCGCACGCAAGCGGCCGCGAATGGCGACCAGTCCGTGCCCCTCTGTCTGAAGCCTGAGAGACTCGCGCCCCGTAACTCTGTCGGCAGCGCTTACACCTTCGGCGCGGGGGCAAGCCCCGACTTTCCAGAGTGTCTTTCCCGTCTACGGTTCTTTTGCCTGAGAGATTTCGGGCGATTTCCCCTTCGGCGGCAGCTCTCGCTGCTCTCTCCCGCAAACAGGTAGGACTCGGTCAGGAGCCCTCGACTCGTCATCCATAGCCCGTGGACGACACCTTGTCACCTGCCAGCGACGTTTTTACTGGCCAGTCTTCTGCGGGCCTTCTTTACAGGCAAGACAGGCAAGCCTTCGCTAACCACGCCGCTTGCCGGTTTCTCAAGACCTTGCCGATATACCGGATAAGGGCCGGCAATTACCGGCGGCGGGGCGGGGAAGAAAATGGGCGAATTGATCATGAGCGCGCCGGTGGCCGGGCTGACTTCGAAAAATCGGATCACGGCGGAAGACGTGATCATGCTGCGCCGCGAAGTGTTCGGCGACGGCGTGGTAACGCGCGGCGAGGCCGAGGCGCTGTTTGCGCTCGATGCAACGGCGAGGGACAAATGCGCGGAATGGCTCGAGTTTTTCGTCGAGGCCGTCACCGACTTCATCGTCCACCAGGAAAAGCCGGCGGGCTATGTTTCGCAGGACAATGCCGACTGGCTGATCCGGACGATTTCGCGCGACGGCATGGTCGACAGCCAGACCGAACTCGAGCTGCTGGTGCATGTGCTGGAAGTTGCCAAATCATCGCCGAGCAGGCTTTCCGGCTATGCGCTGGAGCAGGTCGCTCATGCGGTCGTGGGCGGCAAGGGGCCGCTAATGGCCGGCGGCAGGCTTATCCCTGGGTCGATTGCCAAGGCTGAGGTCGAGCTGTCGCGCCGCATTCTTTACGCCTATGGCGGCGATGGCAACATCGCCATCAGCCGCGCCGAGGCCGAGGTACTGTTCGAGATCAACGAGCGGACAGCGGCGGGCGACAACGATCCGTCCTGGAACGATCTGTTTGTAAAGGCGATCGCCAATTTCGTCATGTGTTCGGCCGGCTACGAACCGCCGGTGCGCGACGTGGCGCTGCGCCGGGATTCGTTCTTCGAGCAGGCCGATCCGGAGATCGGCGGTTTCTTCAGCCGTATGGTGTCGGGTGGCCTGTCCGGCATTATGGAGGCCTATCGCTCACCGGGCGACGTCGAGGCCGAATGGGAATCGAGGAACAAGGCAGCCGAGGCTCTGGCCCGCCGCGCCGAGACGGTCGATGCCGGCGAGGCCAAATGGCTTGCTGAACACATCGGCGACCGGCCGCTGCATGAGAACGAGCGCGCGTTGCTGACGCTGATCAAGCATGCCTCGCCGGAAATCCATCCGGCGCTCAAACCGCTGATCGACAAGGTCGCCTGAACAAAAGGCACTAAATCGTCGGTCGTCAGATACCGCCGTACCAGTCGTAGCCATTGTCCTCCCAATAGCCGCCTCTGCCGCCGCCGATATTGGCGAAGCCGTCGACCAGCTCGATCTTGTAGAGATATTTCGGCATCTTGTAGCCGAGTTGGCGCTCGACGCGGACGCGCAGCGGCGCGCCGTTTTCGACCGGCAACGGCTTGCCGTTGAGGCCATAGGCAAGGATCGTCTGCGGATGACGGGCATCGACCAGGTCGATCGAGCCGTAATATTTGATATCGCCGGCAAGGCTGCGGTCGATCGTATCGAGGCAGTGGAACATGACGTAGCGCGCCTGCGGCTTGACCACGGCCTGGTCGAGCACCAGCGACAGCGGCGTGCCGGTCCATTTGGCAATGCAGCTCCAGCCTTCGACGCAGTCGTGGCGGGTGATCTGGGTGCGGCTCGGCATGTTCATCAGCTGCTCGCGGCTCAGCGACAGCGGTTTTTCGACGAGGCCTGAAACCTCCAGCCGCCAGTCGGCGAAATCGCTGGCGAGCAGGCCCTTGTAGAAGTCGTCGTCCGGTGCGGTGACACCGTTCGGCCGCTGCGGCTGGCGAATGTCGGCCTCGGTGAACTCCGGCGCCAGCGCATCACGGCCGGCAAGCAGCCGCTGCGCCCGCCAGGTCAGGCCATTGGCGCTTTCGAGGAAGCTGCGCAGGCCGTCGCCGACGCCAATCTGGCTGTCGAAGGCGTCGCAGCCCGACAGCATGATGCCGGAAAGGCCGAGGCTGGCCGAAGTCAGGAATTTCCTTCGGCTTATCTGTAGCTCGGGGCTGATCTCGAATTTCGCCATGTCAGGCACTCCTCTCTGGCGCATTGTCGCCATGAGCCGGCGGGTCGGTTCGGTACCAGCCGGTGATGATGGAGCGCAGCTCGTTGATCGGGCCGGCGGCCAGGATCATCAGGATGTGGATAATGAAGAAGGCGACGAGCAGCAGCATCACCGTGAAGTGGATGGTGCGCGCCGTCTGCCGGCCGCCGAGCAGGTCGTTGAGGAACGGCAGCACCGAATCCATGCTCGGCGACATGGCAAGGCCGGTGATGATCATCAGCGGCAGCAGCACGAACAGCACGCCGCCATAGGCCATCTTCTGCAACGTGTTGTAGTCGCGCGTGTGATGGAACCTGAGCTTGGCGTGCTCGGCAATGTCTCGCGGCAGGCGCCTGAAATCATCGAGGCGCGGAGCAAGATCGCGGCGCAAATGGCCGTTGATCAGGCTGGCGACCAGCCAGACCAGCAGCGTGGTGGTCAGCACCCAGGCAAAGAAGAAATGAACGACGCGCGCGGTGCCGAGATCGTAGTAGGAAGGGATCGTCGCCCAGGACGGGAAGGCGCGGGAGGTCTCCTGGCCGGCCGGACCCGACCAGCCGAGCACGCCGGTGGTATCGAAGCGCTTGCCGAAGATCTCGGTATAGCCGCGCGGGCCGCTTGCGGTGTTCTCGGCGCCGATGGCGAAGATGGTGTTGTTGTAGCCAAAACCCGACTCCTTGCCGATATAGAGCTGCGGACGGGCGTTGAAGATCTGCAGGCCGGAAAGCAGCATGAAGAACAGCGCGATCGCCCACAGCCAATGCGTCAGCCGCGTCCAGCGCGACTGGCGATAGATCAGCGTCGCATCGCTCGGCGCGGCGGTATCTGCTCCGGCGGCTTGGTTTCTGGCAAGCGATTCCATCTGTTGTTCCCTCCGGCCGCGTGTTCGCCGCGGCCTGTCAGATCTCTTCTCCTCCCAATACGTCGCCAGCTTAAGCGATGTTTCACCCGATCACGGATTTATTACGGACTGCCGAGGCTGACGGCGAGATTGACCGCGGCTGCCACGATGACCGTGTTGAAGAAGAACGACAGGATCGAATGCACAAGCACGACACGGCGCATTTGCGAGGTCGTGATGTTGGTGTCGGCGGTTTGCGCCGTCATGCCGATCACTGTCGCAAAATAGAGGAAATCCGAGCCTTCCGGCCGTTTGCCGCCCGGGAAGTCGAGGCCGCCGACCGGAATTTTCTTTTTGGTGTCGCCATCCATCGCATCGCCGTCCAACCAATAGAGATGCGCGTAGTGAAGCGCCGCCATCGCATGGATGGTCAACCAGCCAAGCGGGATAGACAATAACGCGACCGTAAGCTCGACGGGATCCGCGCTCTGCTCCCTGTTGATCAATTGAAACAACGAGATGATGGCAATAGCGACGACAACCAGCGTGACCGCGAAGATCGCCAGCACCGGCAGGTCCGTCTCGCCTGCATTCTTGCGCAGATAGCTGCCGGTAAGCCGCGGCATGTGGGCGACGACAAGACAGAGATAGGCGGCAAAGAACACATTGGCACCGATCGAATAGGCAAGCGGCGCACGCCAGATCAGCGCCGCGCCAAAGGCTGCCACGCCGACGCATGCCGACACCGCGAACAGTGTATGGCGTCGCATGGGCATCTTGGTCGGGGTACCGGTCGCCATGGTTCTCAGTCCGCTGACGCGGATTTCAGCGCCCGCCGCAAGATGCGGTCAAGCTCGCCAAGGAACCGCGAGCGGTCCTGCGGCGCGAAGCTCGAATTGTAGCCCTTGCTTTCGCCGGTTTCGCGCAGATGCTGCTTGAGGTCGCGCATCGCCACCGCCATGCCGATCGTTTCCGGCGTAAACGGGCGTCCCGTCGGGCCGAGTACATGGGCGCCAAGCGCCACGGCGCGGGCGGCAAGCGGGATGTCGGCGGTCACCACGATATCGTTGGGCCGGGCATTGTCGACGATCCAGTCGTCGGCGGCGTCGGCGCCCTTGGAGACGACGACGTTGCGGATCATCGGATCGCGCGACGGACGCAGACCGCCATTGGAGACGAAGGTGACGACGATGCCGTGCCGCTCGGCGACTTTTTCGACCTCGGCCTTCACCGGGCAGGCGTCGGCATCTACGAGAATAGCGGGTGCGGGCATCGTTGTTCCAAATGTGAAAGAGCCGGGCGATGTCGCCCGGCTCGATCGATGATAGTCGAGCGGCTACTAGGCCGGCAACGCGCCGGATCTCTTGGCCGTCCAGGTGGCGATATAGTCCATCAGGCCGGGATTGAGGCAATCATAAGGTTCGAGCCCGATCGACTTCAGCTGTGACCGGATACCGTCCATGCGGCTCGGATCGACACCGGATTCAATGATCGACGAGACAAAGGCGGTGAAGCCCGGCGGCGACCAGCCGTCTTCCTGGAAGCGTTCCGGATGAATGAAGGACAGCCCCTTGAACGCATGGTCGCGCTCGACCGGGCCGTGCATGTGGACGCCGCAGCCCGTGCAGGCATGGCGCAGGATCAGCGCGCCCGGATCGACCACCTTCAGCTTGTCGCCGTTTTCGGTCACCGTCACGTCGTTTGTAGCGGCAACCGCCACGACCGAGAACAGCGCGCCTTCCGGCTTCCAGCATTTGGTGCAGCCGCAGGCATGGTTGTGGGCGATCTGGCCCTTGACCTTCACCTTGACCGGGTTGCTGGTGCAGGCGCAGACCAGCGTCCCGCCGGCAAAATCGGCCTTTTCCCGTGGCAGTCCATTGTCGATTTTAGGATGCAGTTTTTCCGGCATTTTTGTCTCCTCCCTTGGTTCTATGCTGGTTCCGTTTCGATTACCGCTTCATTCTCCATACGGTGTTCTTGCTTGACGCGCTCTACCACCTTGAGCGCCTTACTCAGATATGTATCGCGCACGAGAAACGATATTTCTTCTCTGCCGCGGTCGATCTCATCGAGGTCGATGCGAACGCGGTTGTTATTCCTAAGCGCTACCCAAAGATGTTCGCCGAATTGCCAGCTCTGCATACTGAGCGACTCGCTGAAATTCGGATATCGGATCCGAACCCGGATCAGTACCTCCTTCAATAGATTACCACGCTCCTGATCGACTTGCCTTCATGCATCAGGTCAAAGCCCTTGTTGATGTCCTCGAGCTTCAGCGTGTGGGTGATCATCGGATCGATCTCGATCTTGCCGGCCATGTACCAGTCGACGATCTTCGGCACGTCGGTGCGGCCGCGCGCGCCGCCGAAGGCGGTGCCCATCCAGGTGCGGCCGGTGACCAGCTGGAACGGCCGCGTCGAGATCTCCTGGCCGGCGCCGGCAACGCCGATGATGACCGACTTGCCCCAGCCGCGATGCGACGATTCAAGCGCCTGCCGCATGACTTTGGTGTTGCCGGTGCAGTCGAACGTGTAGTCGGCGCCGCCGATCTGGTCGGCACCGCGCTTGGTCATGTTGACCAGATGCGCCACGACATCGCCGTCGATCTCCTTCGGATTGACGAAATGCGTCATGCCGAATTTCTCGCCCCATTCCTTCTTGTCGTTGTTCAGGTCGACGCCGATGATCATGTCGGCGCCGGCAAGGCGCAGGCCCTGGATGACGTTGAGGCCGATGCCGCCGAGGCCGAAGACGACCGCGGTCGCGCCTTGCTCGACCTTGGCCGTGTTGATGACAGCACCGATGCCGGTGGTGACGCCGCAGCCGATGTAGCAGATCTTGTCGAACGGGGCGTCGGCATTGACCTTGGCCACCGCGATCTCGGGCAGCACGGTGAAGTTGGAAAAGGTCGAGCAGCCCATATAGTGGAACAGCTTGTCCTTGCCGATCGAGAAGCGCGAGGTGCCGTCGGGCATCAGACCCTGTCCCTGCGTGGCGCGGATGGCGGTGCACAGATTGGTCTTGCGCGACAGGCAGGACGGGCACTGCCGGCATTCCGGCGTATAGAGCGGGATGACATGGTCGCCCTTCTTGACCGAGGTGACGCCCTTGCCGACGTCGACGACGATGCCGGCGCCCTCATGGCCGAGGATCGCCGGAAACAGACCTTCCGGGTCGGCGCCCGACAGCGTGAACTCGTCGGTGTGGCAGATGCCGGTTGCCTTGATCTCGACCAGCACCTCGCCATCGCGAGGGCCCTGGAGGTCGACCTCCATGATCTCCAGCGGCTTTCCGGCGGCAACGGCGACAGCGGCGCGCGTTTTCATCAGGCAATCCTCCCAAGACAGTCTGCAATCCAGGTTAGATTTAACTTACCATTCAGCTCTGCGCTATGCACGAAGCGACGTTCTGACTCCGGATTTTCGTCAGCGCCGGCCGATTTGCATCCGGGATAGGCTCCGACTTGCCTTGACCGGCCCCCTGAAGCCCATAAAACGGGAAGCCCGTAAAAGACGGGCAGTCGAGGGACGAGGCCTGCATGTTTTCAAAGATCCTGGTCGCCAACCGTGGCGAGATCGCCTGCCGCGTGATCAAGACGGCGCGCAAGATGGGCATCGCCACCGTCGCGGTCTATTCCGATGCCGACCGCGACGCCGTGCATGTCGAAATGGCCGACGAGGCGGTGCATATCGGGCCTTCGCCTGCTGCGCAAAGCTATCTGGTCCCGGAAAAGATCATCGCCGCCTGCAAGACGACAGGGGCCGAAGCCGTGCATCCCGGCTATGGCTTCCTGTCGGAGCGGGCATCCTTCTGCGAAGCGCTGGAGCAGGAAGGCATCGTCTTCATCGGCCCGAAGCCCAAGGCCATCAAGGCGATGGGCGACAAGATCGAATCGAAGAAGTTCGCCAATGCGGCCAAGGTGTCGACGGTGCCCGGCTGGCTCGGCGTCGTCGAAAACGCCGCCCATGCCGAGAGGATAGCCGGCGAAATCGGCTATCCCGTGATGATCAAGGCCTCGGCCGGCGGCGGCGGCAAGGGCATGCGCATCGCCTGGAGCAAGGCCGAGGTGCGCGGCGGCTTCGACCGGGCGCGCTCGGAGGCCAAAAGCTCGTTCGGCGATGACCGCGTCTTCATCGAAAAATTCATCGTCGATCCGCGCCATATCGAAATCCAGGTGCTCGCCGACGCGCATGGCAACACGCTCTATCTCGGCGAGCGCGAATGCTCGATCCAGCGCCGCAACCAGAAGGTCGTAGAGGAGGCGCCGTCGCCGTTCCTCGATGCCAAGACCCGCAAAGCCATGGGCGAGCAGTCGGTGGCGTTGGCCAAGGCCGTCGATTACCAGAGCGCCGGCACGGTCGAGTTCATCGTCGACAGCGACAAGAACTTCTATTTCCTGGAAATGAACACGCGGCTGCAGGTCGAGCATCCGGTGACCGAACTCGTCACCGGCATCGACCTGGTCGAGCAGATGGTCCGCGTGGCAGCCGGCGAAAAGCTCGCCATCAAGCAGAGCGACGTCAAGCTGAACGGCTGGGCGGTGGAAAGCCGCCTCTACGCCGAAGACCCGTATCGCAACTTTCTGCCTTCGATCGGCAGGCTGACGAAATACCGGCCGCCGGAAGAGGGAAAATTCGGCGAAATCGTCATCCGCAACGATACCGGCGTCACCGAAGGCTCGGAAATCTCGATATTCTACGACCCGATGGTCGCCAAGCTGTGCACCTGGGCGCCGACACGGCTGGCAGCGATCGATGCGATGTCGGAAGCGCTGGACAGTTTCGTCGTCGACGGCATCGAGCACAACATCCCGTTCCTGGCGGCGCTGATGCAGCATCCGCGCTGGCGCGAAGGGCTGATATCGACCGGCTTCATCGCCGAGGAATACCCCGACGGCTTCGCGCCGATCGTGCCAGACGCCGATGAGAAAGCGGTGCTGGCCGCGATTGCCACAGCGGTCGAACTTCTTCGCCGCGACCGGCTCGACCGGCTGGGCGGGCGGCTGGCGCCGCATTCGGGCGCCTTGAAACGCGATTGGGTGGTGAAGATCGGCCGGGATTATCTTTCGCTCGCCATCGTCGAAGGCATGATTTCCGTTCCGATGGAGCTCGATCTCACAATCGACGGCGGCAAACCGCTGACCGTGGCATCCGACTGGCGGCCGGGCGATCTCATCTGGCGCGGCACGGTCGGCGGTCGCAAGGTCGCGGCGCAGGTCAGGCCGGTGCTGAACGGATTTCGTATTGCCTGGAAAGGCATGTCGGTGACGGCGCGCGCCATGCTGCCGCGCACTGCCGAACTCGAAAGGCTGATGCCTGAAAAAATCGCGCCGGACACTTCGAAGATGCTGCTCTGCCCAATGCCCGGGCTCGTCGTGTCGATCGCCGTTGTCGAGGGGCAGGAGGTCAAGGCCGGCGAGACGCTTGCCGTGGTGGAAGCGATGAAGATGGAAAACGTGCTGCGCGCCGAGCGCGACCTCATCGTCTCGAAGCTCAACGCCAAGCCCGGCGACAGCCTTGCCGTCGACGCGGTGATAATGGAATTCGCGTGAGGCTGGAAAATCCGCTTCGACGCTGGCCTGGGATGTTGGAGATTAGCGAAAGCCGAGGTGACGGCCAATCTCCCCCCTCGTGGGGGAGATGTCCGGCAGGACAGAGAGGGGCGCGAAGAAACGCGACCAGACAATTCGTTGGGCAACGAGACAGAGTTCGCATTTTTTTGCCGATGCAACGTATTTTGTTCTTGCTTTGTGCCGGCAGCTATGCTACTAATTTGGGTATGGTGCTAATTGGCTCCAACGACCCGCCTTTGAGGCGGGTTTTGTGTTTCCTGGCCGGAGGTTGGCGGGACAGCGCCCCTCTCTGTCCTGCCGGACATCTCCCCCTCTAGTGGGGAGATTGGCAGCTCGGCGGCAGCACTTTTCTGCCGACGAAAGCGATTGCTCCAAGCTCGCTAGGTTCCGATCGCTACCGCTGGACTCGTGTTACCCGGTACCGGACAATACATCTTCATCGACTGAGTCCTTGTGAGGCGGCGCGAAAAAACCATGGCGGATGAGAGACTTCCACGCGATCCCTTGCTGCGCGAGGCCTATGCAAAGGCGTCGCGGGCGGAGGCGGCGGCGCGTCGGTTCATTCATCTGCGCGTGCATTCGGCCTATTCGCTGCTCGAAGGCGCCTTGCAGCTCGGCAAGATCGTCGGCCATGCGGTGCAGGACGAGTGCCCGGCAATCGCCGTCACCGACACCAACAATCTGTTCGGCGCACTGGAATTCGCCCAGAAGGCGGTAAAGGACGGCATCCAGCCGATCATCGGCTGCCAGATCGACCTCGCCTTTTCCGGCGAGGCGAGCGACAGCCAGCGCGACCGCAGGCGGCAAGGGCCAGAGATGCGGCCGGTCGTCCTGATCGCCGCCACCGAGGCCGGCTACGGCAATCTGGTCAGGCTGGTCAGCCGCGTCTACCTCGAGACACCGCCCGGCGAAGCGGTGCATCTGACGACCGAGATGCTGCAGGGCCACGCCGACGGTCTGATCTGCCTTACGGGCGGGCCGCGCGGTCCGATCGGCACTGCCTTGAAAGAGGATCGCCGCGAACTCGCCGAGACCCGGCTCCTGGCGCTCAAGGGCCTGTTCGGCGACCGGCTCTATGTCGAGCTTGAGCGGGTGTCCGGCTACGACCGCGCGATCGAGCAGTCGTCGGTCGATCTCGCCTACCGCCATGATCTGCCGTTGGTTGCCACCAACGAGGCGTTTTTCTTCTCTCGTGAAGACTATGACGCGCATGATGCGTTGATCGCCATCGCCGAAGGCTCCGTGGTTGCAGCCGACAATCGCCGCCGCCTTTCGCCCGACCACTTCCTGAGAAGCCAGGCCGACATGGCGAGGCTGTTCGCCGACCTGCCGGAAGCAATCGACAACACCGTCGAGATCGCGCTGCGCTGCTCGTATTACCCGAAGACGCGCAATCCGATCCTGCCGCGCTTTGCCGGCCGCGATGTCGCCGACGCCGATGCTGCGGTCAAGGCGGAGGCGCAGGAGCTTGCCAGGCAGGCGCATGAAGGGCTGGAGGCGCGGCTGGCGGCGCACGGGCCGACGCCCGGCTATACCGTCGAGCAATATCGCGAGAGGCTGGATTTCGAGCTCGGCGTCATCGAGAAGATGAAATATCCCGGCTATTTCCTGATCGTTGCCGACTTCATCAAATGGGCAAAGGCCCAAGGCATTCCGGTCGGCCCGGGCCGCGGTTCGGGCGCCGGCTCGCTGGTTGCCTATGCCACGACGATCACCGACATCGATCCGCTGCGCTTTTCGCTGCTGTTCGAGCGCTTCCTCAATCCCGACCGCGTGTCGATGCCCGACTTCGACATCGACTTCTGCCAGGACCGGCGCGAGGAGGTCATCCGCTACGTCCAGCAGAAATACGGCCGCGACCAGGTCGGCCAGATCATCACCTTCGGCACGCTGCAGGCGCGCGCGGTGCTGCGCGACGTCGGCCGCGTGCTGCAGATGCCTTACGGGCAGGTCGACAAGCTGAGCAAGATGGTGCCGTCGAACCCGGCCAATCCGGTCAAGCTCGCCGACGCCATCGCCAACGAGCCGCGCTTTGCCGAAGAGGCGGAGCGCGAGCCGATCGTGCAGACGCTGCTCGACACGGCACAGAAGCTGGAAGGTCTCTACCGCCACGCCTCGACGCACGCCGCCGGCATCGTCATCGGCGATCGGCCGCTGTCGGAGCTGGTGCCGATGTACCGCGATCCGCGCTCGGACATGCCGGTCACGCAGTTCAACATGAAGTATGTCGAGCAGGCCGGGCTGGTGAAATTCGACTTCCTTGGCCTGAAGACGCTGACGGTGCTGGACAGGGCGGTCAAGCTGATCCGCCGCCGCGGCATCGAGATCGATCTCGCCCACATTCCGCTCGACGACCCGGAAACCTACGCCATGCTGTCGCGCGGCGAGGTCGTCGGCGTGTTCCAGGTGGAAAGCGCCGGCATGCGCAAGGCGCTGATCGGCATGCGGCCCGACTGCATCGAGGACATCATCGCGCTGGTCGCGCTCTACCGGCCGGGGCCGATGGAGAACATCCCGACCTACAACGCCAGAAAGCACGGCGAGGAGGAGATGGCGTCGATCCACCCGAAGATCGACCATCTCGTCAAGGAGACGCAAGGCGTCATCGTCTACCAGGAACAGGTGATGCAGATTGCGCAGGAGCTCTCCGGCTATTCGCTGGGCGAAGCCGATCTGCTGCGCCGCGCCATGGGCAAGAAGATCCGCGCCGAGATGGACAAGCAGCGCGAGCGCTTTGTCTCGGGTGCGGTCGAGCGCGGCGTCGGCAAGCCGCAAGCCGACTTCATCTTCGACCTTCTGGCAAAGTTTGCCGACTACGGTTTCAACAAATCGCATGCCGCCGCCTATGCCGTCGTCTCCTACCAGACGGCCTATCTGAAGGCGCATTACCCGGTCGAATTCCTGGCCGCATCGATGACGCTCGACATGGGCAATACAGACAAGCTCGCCGATTTCCGCCAGGATGCGCTGCGCCTCGGCATCGAGGTGGTGGCGCCGTCGGTGATGACGTCGTTCCGGGATTTCGAGGTCGGCGAGAACCGCATCTTCTATTCGCTGGCCGCGCTCAAGGGCGTCGGCGACGCGGCGGTCGAGCACATCGTCGCCACGCGCGGCGAAAAACCGTTCAAGAGCCTCGCCGATTTCTGCGAGAGGGTCGATCCGAAGATCGTCGGCAAGCGCGTCTTCGAAAGCCTGATCATGGCCGGCGCGCTCGACTGCTTCGGTCATGACCGCGCGGCGATGATGGCCGGCGTCGAGCGGATGATGGGGCTGGCCTCGCTGGCGCAGCAGAATGCCGTCACCGGCCAGCACGATATCTTTGGCGCCTCGCTCGGCGCACAGTCGCAGGCGCTCAACCTGCCGGCGACCGATCCCTGGCTGGCCGCCGACCGCCTGCACCGCGAATTCCAGGTGGTCGGGTTCTATCTCTCGGCGCATCCGCTCGACGAATACAAGGCGGCGCTGCAGAAAATGCGGGTGCAGACCTGGGGCGAGTTTTCGGCGGCCGTCAAACGCGGTGCTGCCGCCGGCCGGCTCGCCGGTACCGTCACCACCAAGCAGGAGCGCAAGACGCGCACCGGCAACAAGATGGGCGTCGTGCAGTTTTCCGACACGTCAGGCCAGTATGAAGCGGTGCTGTTTTCCGAGGGGCTGGCGCAATACCGCGACCTGCTCGAACCCGGCCGCTCGGTGGTGATCACCGTTTCGGCCGAGGACAGGCCTGAGGGCGTCAATCTGCGCATCCAGACCGTGCAGTCGTTGGAGGAAGAGGCAAGCCGCATCCAGAAAGCGTTGCGCATCTTCGTCAGAAATGACGCACCGGCATCGACAATCCAATCGCAGCTTGGCCAGCGTGGCGACAGTCAGGTGAGCATCATCGTCATCAAGGAAGGCGGCGAGGGCGAGGTCGAGATCGAGTTGCCCAACCGCTACCGCATATCGCCGCAGATCGCGTCGGCCATGCGCGCGGTGCCGGGCGTGGTTGAAGTGGAACTGGTCTAAGAGTTAGCGCACGCTTATGACGCGGCGATCTCCGCCGGTTGCGGTGCTCTCCGCTGCAGGTTGAGCAGATTGCCCATGAGGATCAGCAGGGCGCCACCAGCGGTGAAGGCGTCGATCTGCTCGTGATAGAGCAGCCATCCGATCACCGCCGACAGCGGCACGCGCAAAAAGTCCATTGGCGAGATGACGGTCGCATCGGCATAGACAAGTGCACGGGCCATGCAGAAATGCGACGACATGCCGGTGAAGGCGATGAGCAGGATCCACGGCCAGAGCTCGAGCGGCGGGTTGCGCCATTCGTACAGCGCCGGGACGAGGCCAAGCAGCGACTGGATGATCAGCATCCAGAAGATGATGCGCACGACGCTGTCCGTCCGCGTCAGCGACTTGACGAGGACCACCGAGACGCCGAAGCAGACCGCGGCTCCCAGCACCATGACATGCCCCGGATTGACCGCGCCGACGCCCGGACGCACGATGATCACAACGCCGATCAGCCCCAGCACGATCGCCGCGAGCCGTGGCCGGGAGAGCCTTTCGCCGAGGAAACCGACGGCCAGCAAAGCGGTCCAGATCGGCGTCGTGAATTCAATTGAGATCAGCACCGCAAGCGGAATCAGCGTCAAGGCGTAGAGCCAGGCAGCCTGGCCGGTATAGTGGACGACGTTGCGGGCGATATGTGCGAGCGGGCGCCCGGTGCGCATCGCCGCAAACCCGCCTGACATCATGACCAGCGGCAGCAGGATGAAAAAGCCGATCACCGAGCGCAGCTCGAGCACCTGGAAGACGTTGAGTTCGGCCGTCGTGGCCCGGCCGGCCACCGACATTGCCAGGAACGAGGCGATCGACAGCGCCATCCAGAACGCGGCTTTGGGGATCGAAGGTGCGGGTGCCATGCGGCTATGTCGCAAGCCGGAGCGCTCACCGCAACCGCTAGCCGGCGCATTCGGCTGGGCCAGCCGCGAAGCGTTGCATGCGGTGATGTTGAAGCCGGAACCCGCCGCTGTTGGAAGCGTTGGTCCGTCAGTGTTTGCGTGCTGTGTTTTGGATACCAACGAGGAGCGGTCCGATGAAATCACTTGCACGATTTGTACTTGCCGGCTGCCTGACGACCGGGGCTGGCGCAGCGCATGCCGACGATCCGGATTTTCTTCGCTCATTCCAGGGGAATTTCGCCGGTAAAGGCATCGTCAAGGTGACCACCGATGCGCCGACGGTGAATGTCTCATGCCGCTTCAATTCCGACGCGACGTCGAGCTCGTTGTCGCTCGACGGCAGTTGCCGCGGTCTTATCGTGGTAACGCGCGCCATCAGCGCGGATCTCAGGTCCAGCGGGACGAAATACAGCGGCACCTATGTCGGATCGCGCACCGGGCCGGCGCAATTGAGCGGCAGCCGCTCCGGCAACGCGATCAATCTCGGCATCCGCTGGGCCAAGGAGGTCAATGGCGATCGCAAGGCGCAAATGACGGTCGAGAAGACCGGCGAGGACGGCATGCGGCTGATCGTCGTCGATACCGATCCGAAAACCGGCAAGAGTGTGGTGACCACCCGGATCGATCTGCGGCGCACGTGATCTTCTCCTCCCTCCCTTCGTCATCCTGGGGCGGAGCAGGAGCGAAGCTCCGTCGCGAAGACCCCAGGATCCATGCCGTTGCCTCGCGGCAGTGCTCCGGCGGACCGAATGCCATCAGCCCGGTCTCGGTTTGCGGTCATAGCCGGTCATTGAACCTTAGCCGGCGCCGTCGCGGAGACAAGCGCCGTCCTGGACCGCTGCATTCTTCGGCTGATGTCACGGCATGGATCCTGGGGTCTGCGCGTCGCTTCGCTCCTTGCTTCGCCCCAGGATGACGACGGCGTATTGATATCGGCAGCGTCAGACCACTAGTCCTCGATCGGTTCGGGCGGGTGCGCATCGCGGCCCTTGCCGAAGGTATAGCCAGTTTCCACCGCCCTGCGGCCGAACTTGCCGCGCAGCGTGTCGATAGCGCCTTCGGCCATGGCGCGCTTGCGTGACTGGACGTCGACCAGGTCGGGCGGGTCCGCCCTGTCATCGTCGGAGAGATCGCTGACGCCAATGCCGAGCAGCCGGTATTTCGTGCCATCCGCTTCCTTGTGCAGCAGCTCGAGCCCGGTCGAGAAAATGCGGTCGGCCAGCCGGGTCGGATCGCCGAGCTGGCGATTGCGCGTGCGGATCTTGAAATCCTGGGTCTTCAGCTTGAGGACGACGGTGCGTCCGGCAATGCCGGATTTTTTCAGCCGGGCCGAGACCTTTTCCGACAGCGCCCTCAGCACCGAAACCAGTTCGTCGACGGAGGCGATGTCGGTGTCGAAAGTGGTCTCCGCCGAGACGCTTTTCGCGTCCTGGTCGGGAACGACGCGACGGTCGTCCTCACCGCGCGAAAGCCGGTAGAGCCGGTCGCCCATCACGCCATAGCGGCGCATCAGGTCGCCGCGTTCCATGCGCTGCAGCTGGCCGATGGTGCGGATGCCGTCGCGCTCGAGCGTGGCGGCAAAGGCCTTGCCGACGCCCCAGATCAGCGTCACCGGCTGCACGGCCAGGAAGCCGATAGCCTCGGCCTCGCCGATCACCGAAAAGCCGCGCGGCTTGCGGAAGTCCGACGCCACCTTGGCCAGGAACTTGCAGTAGGAAAGGCCGGCCGAAACGCTGATGCCGATTTCTTTTTCGACGCTGAGAGCGAAGCGCGCCAGCACCACCGCGGGCGGCAGGCCATGCAGGCGCTCGGTGCCGGCGAGGTCGAGAAAAGCCTCGTCGATCGAGAGCGGCTCGACCAGCGGCGTCAGTGCCTGCATCATGGCGCGCACCTCGCGGCCGACGCGGACGTATTTTTCCATGTCCGGCGGGATGACCACCGCTTCCGGGCAGGCTTCGAGCGCCTTGAACATCGGCATCGCCGAGCGCACGCCATGGATGCGGGCGATGTAGCAGGCCGTGGAGACGACGCCACGCTTGCCGCCTCCGATGATCAACGGCCGATCCTTCAACGCCGGGTTGTCGCGCTTTTCGACCGCCGCGTAGAACGCGTCGCAATCGACATGGGCAAGATGCAGCCGGTAGAGCTCCGGATGGCGGGCAAGCCGTGGACTGCCGCAGCGCTCGCAACGGCGTGCCTCGCTGCGCTGAAAACTCAGGCAGTCGCGGCAAAAACCGTGTTCGGGATTGTTGACAGGGGCCGCCATCGCTGCGAACATAAAGAGAACAAATGCAATGGTACGTCAGGACGGACGCCACGACAAGGCGGTGGGCCGGGAGAGAGCTCATGAATACGACCATAGCGCCGCTAGTGCCCGAGCTTTGGGCGGATTTCGAAGATCTTTTCGGTAAGCAAGGCGCCTGCTACGGCTGCTGGTGCACACATTTCCGGCTGTCGCCGGCAGCGCGCCGCGCGAGCAACCGGGAGCGCAACAAGGACCACATCAAAGCCCGGATCGAGGCCGGACCACCACCTGGCCTGCTGGCCTTCGAGGACGGCAAGGCGGTCGGCTGGATGCAGATCGGCCCGCGCGCCGACGTGCCCGAATGGAACAACCAGGGCAGGGGGTCGGCGCCGCTCGACCCCGCCGATGCCACCGATCCAGGCGTCTGGGCGATCTCCTGCTTTTTCATCCGCGCCAAGGCACGCGGCAGGGGCCTGTCGCACCGCCTGGTCGAAGGCGGCATCGACTTCGCACGAGAAAATGGCGCGCGGCTGCTCGAGGCCTGCCCGATCGACCTGTCAAAGGATTCGCGCTCGATCGGGCTGTTCGTCGGCTCGTCGCGGGTCTTCGAAAAGGCCGGGTTCCAGCGGCTGGTCGAGCGTAAACCAGGCCGGCCGCTGATGCGATTGGTGCTTTAGCAAGACAATTGCCTGGCGTACCGTCTTCGTCTTGCGGTTGTGATGGTATTTCCCTACCAGAAGCATGAAGCAATTTCGCCTTCCGAGATCAACGGAGAACAAACGTGAAGCGTGTTTTGACAGTTGTTTTCGCTCTCGCGCTCAGCGCGCCCGCCTTCGCCCAGACCGTCGACAATCAAGGCGCAAAACGGCTTTCCGACGATCTGGCGCACTATTTCGGCAAGAAGCCGTTCGACATTGGGTTCGTGAAAGTTTCAGTCGAGGGCGATGCCTACAAGATCGCTTTCGACTTCAAGCCGGTCACGGATTTGCTGGCAAAGCAGCAATCCTTCAAGTTGGACTCCACGCCTTACTTCGTTCTGGCGAAGCCGCGCAGAGATGGTCAGTGGGACGTTTCGGTGGACGTGTCTCCGAAGGGATCTGTTGATTTCGTCGGTCCGGAGGGGGCGCAGCACATCGACTTCTCCGTGTCGGACAACAAGTTCGCCGGTATCTATGACCCTGATCTAGCGGCCTTTGTGAACGCCTCGGGTTCCACTTCGGGCGTCACGATGAGTGTAAAAAGCCCGCTGCAGAATGTGGAAGTCTCTGCGGATGGCGGCGCTGGCAGCATGAGCGCGACGAAATCAGCGAATGGCGGCATAGATTTCGCGTATTCACAGACAATGACCGCGTTTGCCGAAACCGTCAGACTGGACGATCCCAAGAGCGGTCTGAAATTCTCATACAATGTCAAGTCGCCGCACGCGGCGGTGGATGCGACGGGCAAGGGCATGCGGACAAAGCCGCTGCTCGATTTACTTGCCTTCGCCGTAGCCAACGAGGATGAGGCCAAGCTCAAGGCGAACCAAGCGGAGTTCAAGTCGCGTCTGCTCGCCGCATTGCCGCTGTGGGAAAGAATAGACGGCACCTACAGCTTCAAGGATTTCGTGGTGGAGACCCAGCTCGGCAATTTCGGTGCGACACAGTTGAGCACGGCGGTCGGGATGGACGGTATCTTGCAGAACGGTCAGATAACCTATGCGATCAAGGCCGCCGGCCTGACCCTGCCGCAGCAGATGCTGCCCAGCTGGAGCGTCGCGTTGTTGCCGACGGATATCGACCTCAATTTCGGCGGCGCCAACATCGATCTCGACAGCATGGCGAAAAAGACCATCGAAACCCTTGATCTTAATAAGAATCCGCCGCTGCCGGGCGATTTCGGCGACCAGATTTCCGCTGATTTCCTGGCCAAGACCCCCAAGCTGGTCCTAGGGCACAGCACCGTGAAGAACGGCAATGTCGAAGTCGCGATGGAAGGTGAAATGACGTTCCCCGGCAAGAAGCCCGAGGCGAGCATGACCATCGATGTCGCGGGCTATGACAAGATCGTGGAGGCCCTGCAGACGGCGGCCAAGACCGAACCGGAAGCGGCACAGTATTTTCCGTTCGCACTCGCCGTCAAAGGATTCGGCAAGGCACTGCCGGACGGCCGGCTTGAATGGGTGATCAACACCAAAGCCGACGGTTCGGTCACGGTCAACGGCGCCATGCTGAAACCGGCCGACCGCGTTGGGACGGACGACAGTGGGGATGAGGCAACGCCATAAAGCATCAGCACTGGCCCGTTGTCGGCGGCAAGTTCTTCGATCTGTCCGCTGTCTCGGGATCGCCCCTTATATCGAATGCTCATGATTGTCGTCGCCGAGCGGCAGCGCCCGCAATGCCTTGCCGACTGCGGCGGGCGGCGTTCCGGTCTCCTCGGAAAAACGCATCAGCGTCGGCTCGTGGGCAAGGATGAACTGCAGCACGCCGGCCAGGAATCCCGGCTCGCCCGCCGCCTGGCGGATGGAATGGGCTTCGATGCCGGTGATCGCCAGGAAGCGGGGCAGGAGTTCCGGATCGGCGGCGACGAAGCCCAACGCCTTTATGGCAATGGTTTCCGCTTCCTCGCGCATTGACGCTGCGTTTGCCATCGCTACCTTCCTTCATGGGCGGAATCGTTCTGTTTTCGCAGTAGTGGCAAGTGTCGCCGGCAGCAAGCTCGCCGACCTGGAATCCGAACGCTTTTCGGGCGGCCGGTTTCCGTTTCGTCAATCATATTGCCGTATAGTGGGAACAGGTTTGGTGCGTGCCGACAAGGGCGCATGACGGCACCCTTCGAGTGGAAGGTCAGCCGGGACGGGAAATCGATGCCAAAGAAGGTTATGATCGTCGAAGACAACGAGCTCAACATGAAGCTCTTTCGCGACCTTATCGAAGCGAGCGGCTACGAGACGGTGCGCACACGCAACGGCCTGGAAGCGCTGGATCTGGCGCGGAAGCACAGGCCGGACCTCATCCTGATGGACATCCAGCTGCCCGAAGTGTCGGGCCTCGAGGTCACCAAATGGCTGAAGGAGGACGATGATCTCCACGTCATCCCGGTCATTGCCGTCACCGCCTTCGCGATGAAGGGTGACGAGGAGCGCATCCGCCAGGGCGGCTGCGAAGCGTATATCTCCAAGCCGATCTCGGTGCCGCGTTTCATCGAAACCATCAAATCCTACCTGGGCGATGCCTGATGTATCTTTCCAGCCGAGCCGGAGCTTTGTGAAAATGACCGCGCGGATCCTCGTCGTCGACGACATCCCAGCAAATGTCAGGCTGCTGGAGGTTCGGCTGCTCGCCGAATATTTCGAGGTCCTGACCGCCACCAACGGCCCGGATGCGATCGAGATCTGCGAGAACGGCAAGGTCGACGTCGTGCTGCTCGACGTGATGATGCCCGATATGGACGGGTTCGAGGTTTGCCGGCGACTGAAGGGCGACCCGGCGACATCGCACATCCCGGTCGTGATGATCACCGCGCTCGACCAGGTTTCGGACCGGGTGCGCGGCCTCGAGGCCGGCGCCGACGATTTTTTGACCAAGCCGGTCAACGATCTGCAATTGATGACGCGCGTCAAGAGCTTGGTCAGGCTGAAATCGCTGACCGACGAGCTGCGGCTGCGCGCCTCGACGACACGCAATATCGGCATCGAGGAGCTTTTGAGCCGCAACTTCGCTACCGACGATGCGGTGCCCAAGGTGCTGCTGGTCGACGAGCGCAAATCCTCCTTCGAGCGCATCCAGAAGATGCTGCGTGTCAGTGCCGATCTCGACGTCGCCACCGATCCGCATGCCGGCTTCTTCCAGGCCGCCGAGCAGCCGTATGAATGCGTGCTGATCTCGACGGCCTTCGCCGATTTCGACCCGCTGAGGCTCTGCTCGCAATTGCGCTCGCTCGATCGCACCCGTTTCCTGCCGATCATCCTTCTGGCGGACGAAGGCGAGGAGGGGCGCATCATCCGCGGCCTCGAACTCGGCATCAACGACTATCTGATGCGGCCGATCGACCAGCAGGAACTGACCGCGCGGCTGCGTACGCAGGTGCGCCGCAAGCGCTACAACGACCAGCTTCGCGCCAGCGTCACCCAGACCATCGAGATGGCGGTGACCGATGCCCTGACCGGCCTGCACAACCGGCGCTATCTCGACAGCCATCTACAGACGCTGTTCGACCGCGCCGTGGCACGGCGCCGGCCGCTGTCGGTGATGATCACCGATCTGGACCGCTTCAAGAGCATCAACGACGCGCATGGACATGACGGAGGCGACGACGTGCTGCGCGAATTCGCCCGGCGGCTGCGCAAGAATGTGCGCGGCATCGACCTGGCCTGCCGCTTCGGCGGTGAGGAGTTCGTCGTGGTGATGCCGGACACCGACGGCGCGGTAGCCGAAAAGGTCGCTGAGCGCATTCGCGCCGAAATCGCCCAACTGCCGTTTGCCGTCGGCAGCGAGGGCAAAGCGATCGAAGTCACCGTCAGCGTCGGCGTGTCGTCGGTGCTGAAAGGCGTGGACACGGTCGCGGCGCTGATGAAACGCGCCGACCTCGCGCTCTACGAGGCCAAGAGCGGCGGCCGCAATCGCGTCGTCGCCAAGGCGGCATAGCCCGGACACCAATTAGCCAGTCAACCCGACAAGGTTACGAATTTACCTTAATCCAAGCGAGTTGCGAGGCTTGGTTAAGAAACTGTTGATTTTCATAAGTTGTTGCGCAAATGTGCAGCCCTTAGACGTAACCGGCACGAGGCTAGATCGCCGGTTCGACCCGAAGAATACCCCATGATGCTCAGGTCCGCCGCATCTCCTGGGTCCGTGGGGTCGGCTGGCCGGCGCTGGCACATAGTGGCCTCCTCGTACCGCTGCCAAACGCCGGCCGGCCCCCAATTTTCAAATCACAGCAGGATTCTACGCCAAGGTCCGGAAGACGCTGGGTTTTTGCCGCGGCAGCGACAGCGTCCTTTGAAATAGCCGGCTGGGCAGAGCGTATGCGGCCTGCAGTCGGTTGACAGGGCCTGTCTTCTAGCAGAAATTGGTTGGACCATTGAGCCATTTGGTGACCTTGGCATGACCGAACTCGGCCTTTCCCCCATACAGGCAACTGCTCGCGACGACGCGGTGCTTAAGGCCCTGGCCGGCTTTGTAATGCGGGAAGCTCTCGGGCCCGGCCAGAAACTGCCGACCGAACGTATCCTTGCCGAGCGCCTCAAGGTGAGCCGCAACACCGTGCGCGAGGCGCTGACGCGCTGGGAAGGGCTCGGCCTGGTCGAACGGCGGCAAGGCAGCGGCACCTATCTCAAGGGAGTCGTCTCGCTGGACATGCTGCACATGCCGCTGACGCTGGCCGGCGGCAATGATTTCACCAGCTTGATGCAGACGCTGGAAATCCGCCGGGCACTGGAAGCGGAGGCCGCCGCCCTGTGCGCCGTTCGCGCGGACCAGGCCGAGATCGCCGAGATCGCACGCAAGCTCGACATTATGGAGCAGGCCTTTCACACGCGCGCCGGCATGTCGGCGGAGGAGGACTGGGAATTCCACCAGTCGATCTACCGCAGTTCCGGCAATCCGCTGTTCGAGCAGATCATCGCCGCAATGCACGAACTGTTCCATCGTTTCTGGGAACATCCGCTCGGCGTGCGCGACTTCGGCCACGCCAGCTTCCCTTACCACCGCAGCATCTACGAACGCATCGCCGCGCACGATCCGGAGGGGGCCCGGGCCGAGGCGCTCAAGCTGATCGCCACCGTCGAGGACGATCTGAAGCGCGGCGCGGCCAAACTCAAACTTTCAGGCCAGAAATGAGCGACCATTCCGCCGATTTCGAAAACGATTATCTCGCCGAGGCGGCGACGCTTCTCGCCCATGACGGGCCTTTTCCCGGCGGTGCGGTGGTGCCGCCGATCTACCAGACCTCACTTTTCACCTTCGCCAACTATGCCGAGATGGCCGACACATTCGCCGGCAGGCGACGCCAGCCGATCTATTCGCGCGGCGACAACCCGACGGTGATGGAGTTCGAGGCGCGTGTCGCCGCTCTCGAAGGGGCAGAGGCCGCGCGTGGCTTTTCCAGCGGCATGGCGGCGATCAGCGCCACGGTGCTTGCTTTCGTCGGCGCC
The DNA here is from genome assembly GCF_040320265.1 of Mesorhizobium sp. M0751. Lineage (NCBI taxonomy): Bacteria > Pseudomonadati > Pseudomonadota > Alphaproteobacteria > Hyphomicrobiales > Phyllobacteriaceae > Mesorhizobium > Mesorhizobium sp. M0751. The sequence continues at coordinate 186,740 of NZ_JAMYPH010000006.1, read as the reverse complement.
GGCGAGCGCATGGTTGTCGTGCGCAATTGCTACGGCGATGCCTACCGGCTGTTCGAGCGGCTTTTGCCACGGCTCAACATCAAGGTCGACTATGTCGATGGGTCCGATCCGGACGCGGTCGCCGGGGCACTTCCCGGCGCCAAGCTGCTCTACCTGGAAAGCCCGACGTCGATGATGTTCGAGCTCCAGGACATAACCCATCTGGCGCGGCTGGCCAAAGAGCAGGGCATCATCACCTCGATCGACAACTCCTGGGCGACGCCGGTGTTCCAGAAACCGATTTCGCACGGTGTCGACCTGGTGCTGCATTCGGCCTCGAAATATCTCGGCGGCCACAGCGATACCGTCGCCGGTGTGGTGGCCGGTTCGGCGGCCCATATCCGACACATCAACGAGCAGACCTATTCCTATCTCGGCGGCAAACTTTCGCCTTTCGAGGCCTGGCTGTTGCTGCGTGGCCTGCGCACATTGCCGCTGCGGTTGCCGCATCACATGAAGAGCGGGCTGACCATCGCCGAACGGCTGAAGGCGCATGACCATGTCGAGCGGGTCAACCACCCGGCCTATTCCAACCATCCAGGCAAGGCGACGCTTGCCGGCTATGCCGGGCTGTTCTCGTTCGAAGTGACGAAAGACGTCGACATCCCGGCTTTCGTCGATGCGCTCAAACTCTTTCGCATCGGTGTCAGCTGGGGCGGCCATGAGAGCCTGGTCGTTCCGGCAAAGGCCTCGCTCGAGCAGACGCCGGGCCTGAATTCGATGGCGCGCTTCGGCGTCAGCCCGCGAACCATCCGCTTCAGTGTCGGATTGGAGAGTGTCGAAGACCTGTGGGCGGATGTCGCCCAGGCCTTCGACAGAGCAAAAAGATAAAAGGAGCCGTTCAAAATGGGAGTGCTGAACATGAAGAAACTGAGCATCCTTCTTGGTGCCGTCGCGGGTCTGGCGATTTCCGCCGGCAGCGTGCTGGCCGATTCCACGATCAAGATGGTCGAGGTCATCACCAGTCCACCACGTACCGAATTCCTCAAGAAGCAGATCGCCGAATTCGAGGCGGCCAATCCGGGTGTCAAGGTCGAGCTGGTATCGCTGCCCTGGGGTCAGGCGTTCGAGAAGTTCCTCACCATGGTGCAGGCCGGCGACACGCCCGACATCGTCGAGATGCCGGAACGTTGGATGGGTCTCTATGCGACCAACGGCCAGCTCGAGGATCTCGGGCCATACATGGCCAAATGGGACGATGCCAAAACCCTTGGCGAGCGTGCCAAGCAGTTCGGCTCGACGGTCGATAACAAGCAGTACATGATCCCTTACGGCTATTACCTGAACGCGCTGTTCTGGAACAAGAAGCTGTTCAAGGAGGCCGGCTTGGACGGTCCGCCGGCGACGCTCGATGAATTCGTCGAGGACTCCAAGAAGATCTCGGCGATACCGGGCAAATATGGCTATTGCCTGCGCGGCGGCCCGGGCGCCTTCAACGGCATGCATATGTTCATGAACATCGCCGCCGGCAAGGGCGGCTATTTCAACGAGGACGGCACCTCGACGATCAACGAGGAAGGCTCGGTCAAGGGCCTGCAGATGCTCGCCGACATGTACAAGAACGGCCTGGCGCCGAAAGATGCGGTGAGCTGGGGCTTTAACGAGACCGTCACCGGCTTCTACAGCGGCACCTGCGCCATGCTGAACCAGGATCCTGACGCGCTCCTCGGCATCGCCGATAAGATGAGCGCCGACGACTTCGCCGTGGCGCCGATGCCGGTCGGGCCGAGCGGCAGATCCTATCCGACGCTCGGTTATGCCGGCTGGGCGATGTTCGCCAATTCCCAGCACAAGGACGATGCCTGGAAGCTGATGGCGACGCTGTTGTCGCCCAAGGACAATCTGGAGTGGGCAAAGGAAGTCGGCGTCATTCCGATTCACAACGGCGCCGACCAGGACGCCCACTTCAGGACCGAGCAGTTCAAAGGCTGGTTCGAGGAACTGAACAACGGCGACAAATACGAGATGGTGACGCCGCCGACGCATCTGGAAAATCTCGGCAATTTCGTCGACCAGGTGGCGATCAAGAATTTTCAGGAAGTGCTGCTTGGCCAGAAAGCGGCCAAGGACGTGGCTGACGAATGGGCCAAGTTCCTGACCAAGGAACAGCAGGACTGGATGGCCAAGAACAAGAAATAACTTCCCCCCCTCTCCCCGTTCACGCGGAGAAGGTGTCGCGAAGTGACGGATGAGGGGCGGCGCAACCCGACTTGGCTCGCGCTGCTTCTCATCTGCTTGCCGGCATCTCCCCGTAAACGGGGAAGGCGCTGTCGCCAGCCCATGCTTGCTCCAGGAGACAATCCAGCACCAATGACCTACGCCGTGTCCGAAATACGATCCGCCGGCAGACCGCGAAAGAAGCGGCTATCCCATGCCGCGATCGAGCCCTGGCTCTATCTCAGCCCGGCGATCGTGCTGCTGGTCGTCGTGCTGCTGGTGCCGCTGATCATCGGCATCGGCTACTCCTTCCGCAAATTCTCCGCTTTCAAATCCGAATATGTCGGGCTTGGGCAGTATCAGGCGATGCTGTCGGATCCGGTGCTGGGGCAGGCGCTCGTCAACACGCTGTGGTGGACGGCGGCCAGCCTGTTCTTCCAATTCTTCCTTGGACTTGGCCTGGCGCTGCTGCTCGACACGCCGTTCCGGGGCAGAAAGATCGTGCAGGCGATGGTGTTCCTGCCCTGGGCGGTGCCGTCCTTCCTCTCCGGCCTGACCTGGGCCTGGCTGTTCAACCCGATCATCGGGCCGCTGCCGCACTGGCTCTACGCAGTGGGGCTGAAAGCCGAGCCAACCAACGTGCTCTCCGATCCCTCGACAGCCATGTGGGGACCGATCGTCGCCAATGTCTGGTTCGGCATTCCCTTTTTTGCCATTACGCTTTTGGCGGCGCTGAAGTCGATCCCGTCGGAATTGCATGAGGCGGCGGCCATCGACGGCGCCTCGCCGTGGCAACGCTTTACCAAGGTGACGCTGCCCTTCCTGGCGCCGACCATCGTCATTACCGTCATGCTGCGCACGATATGGATCGCCACCTTCGCCGACCTGATCTTCGTCATGACCGAAGGCGGGCCCGCCGGTTCGACGGCCACAGTGCCGGTCTACATCTATGTCAGCGCGTTCAAGTCGCTGGACAAGGGCTATGCCTCGGCGGTGGCGGTACTGCTGCTTGTGCTGCTCATCGTCTATGCGATTGCGCTGATCGGCATCCGCCGTTCGCTGGTAAGGCACGTCTGATGATTGCCGGACGCTCCGTCTCCTCGCGCATTCTCGGCGGTATCGGCCTTTACGGCGCCATCGGCGCCTACATGGCCTTCGCGCTGTTCCCGATCTTCTGGACGCTGAAGATCTCGGTCACGCCGGAGCGGCTGCTCTATTCCGAAGGCATCACTTTCTGGCCGTCGCAAACGACGCTGCAGAACTTCATCACCGTGCTCGAAGCCACCGATTTTCCGCGCTACTTCCTGAACAGCGTTATCGTTTCGGTATCGACGGCAGCCTTCGTAACGGTCATTGCCACGCTTGCCGGCTACGCCATGTCGCGTTTTTCCTTCCGCGGCAAGGCGACCTTGGCCATCCTGCTTTTGCTCACCCAGACTTTTCCGCTGGTGATGGTCATTCCGCCGATCTACCGCATCATGGGACAGATCGGCCTCATCAACAGCCTGACCGGCCTCGTCGTCATCTACACCGCCTTCAATACGGCCTTCGCGACCTTCCTGATGCAATCCTTCTTCGACGGCATCCCGCGAGACCTGGAAGAAGCGGCCATGATCGACGGCTGCACGCGCCTGCAGGCGATGCGCAAGGTGATCGTGCCGCTGACGCTGCCCGGCATGGGGGCGACGCTCGGTTTCGTCTTTACCGCCGCCTGGAGCGAGTTGCTGTTTGCGCTGATGTTGATTTCCAGCGACGACCAGAAGACTTTCGCGGTCGGCTTGCTCACCTATATCGGCAAATTCGCGGTCGACTGGGGACAGATGATGGCGGCTTCCATCCTGGCGCTGATCCCGGTCTGCGTCTTCTTTGCCTTCCTGCAACGCTACCTCGTCACCGGCCTTACCGCCGGTGCCGTCAAGGGATAGATCGATGGCCTCCGTCACACTCGACAAAGTTCGCAAAGACTATGGAGCCGTGCGCGTCCTGCACGCGGTCGATCTCGAAATCGCCGACGGCGAGTTCGTCGTCCTGGTCGGCCCGTCCGGCTGTGGGAAATCGACCCTGCTGCGCATGATCGCCGGGCTGGAGGAGGTCTCCGACGGTGAAATCCATATTGGTGAGCGCCTGGTCAACGACATTGCGCCAAAGGACCGCGACATTGCCATGGTGTTCCAGTCCTACGCGCTCTATCCGCACATGGACGTGTCGAAGAACATGGGTTTCAGCCTGATGCTGAGAAAGGCCGGCAAGCCGGCGATCGATGCAAGGGTGGACAGTGCCGCCAAGCGGCTCGGGCTCGATGCGCTTCTGCAGCGCCTGCCGCGGCAATTGTCTGGCGGCCAGCGTCAGCGCGTCGCCATGGGACGGGCCATCGTGCGCGACCCGAAGGTCTTTCTCTTCGACGAGCCGCTTTCGAACCTCGACGCCAAGCTGCGCGTCCACATGCGCGCCGAGATCAAGGCACTGCATCAGCAACTGAAGACCACTTCGGTCTACGTCACCCACGACCAGACCGAAGCGATGACAATGGCCGACCGCATCGTCGTCATGCATGACGGCCTCGTCCAGCAGGTCGGTGCGCCGCTCGATCTGTATGACCGGCCGGTCAACACGTTCGTTGCCGGTTTCATCGGCTCGCCCGGCATGAATTTTCTGCCTGCCGTGGTTGAAAAGGGCGCCAAGCCGGATGCCATCCTGGCCGACGGCCAGAAGCTGAGGCTGCCGGACGGCCTGCCGCTCAGGGATGGTGATGCGATCACCGTCGGCTTGCGACCCGAGCATATCCGGCTCGCCGACAATGGCGCGCTGAAGGGCGAGGTGGGTGTCGTGGAGCCGCTCGGCCTGTCGACCCAGTTCTATGCCAGGCTTGCCGGCCAGCAGGTCTGCGTGTTTGCCATGGGCCGGGTAAGCGTGAAGCCGGGTGAGGCCGTGCGCCTGTCGGTTGATCCGGCATCGCTGCATCTGTTCGATCCGGCTAGCAGCGGTCGCATCGGCTAGTCCTGTATTCCCGAAACGAAAAACGCCGCCCGGAGGGCGGCGATTCGGTACTGCGAGAGAAAACCCGATTACTTGATCTTGGTTTCCTTGAATTCGACGTGCTTCTTCGCGACCGGATCGTATTTGCGGAACGACAGCTTGTCCGTCTTGGTGCGGCTGTTCTTGCTGGTCACGTAGAAGAAACCGGTGTCGGCGGTCGACAGAAGCTTGATCTTGATGTTTGCGGCTTTGGCCATGATGTTCGTCCGTTAATGTTCGTGGAGTTTTGGCCGCTGAAGCACGGGGAAACACCCGGACGCGGGAAACTTGCCGCGACACATAAAGAACGCGCCCGGAAAGTCAAGCCCAGCTACCGACAGCCTGTGTAGGCGCCGTCGGCGAAGCCGCTAATCTCCCCCCTTGTTGGGGGAGATGCCCGGCAGGGCAGAGGGGGGCGACGTAGAGTGCCTACCTCTATAGTCTTCCAGCTTGGGAGTTTCTCAACATTCCGGAGAAGTGACGATGCCGCACACGCCATTGCCTCCGCGACACCGCGCAAACGCCAAGTCGATGCGAAAAGTCATGACCGGTGCGGAACTGAAGCTTTGGAACGAGATTCGCGCGCATCGGCTGATGGGGCTTGGGTTCCGCAGACAATTTCCGATCGCCGGCTACATCGTCGACTTCGCTTGCCCGGAAAGGAAACTGGTAGTCGAAGTGGATGGCTCGCAGCATGCCGACGTGAATGCGGCCACAGGTGACGAAGTAAGGACGAAACGTCTGCAACAGGATGGCTGGATTATCCTGCGCTTCTGGAACGACGATGTCATTCGCGATATTAGCAATGTCTGCCAGCACATCGTCATCGAGGCTGGTCTGGCTGGCGCATCGTAAATCCTTACCGACCTGCGCCACGCGTAGGCCGGACATCACGGCAAGGCTGGCGGGACAGTGCCCCCCTCTGTCCTGCCGGACATCTCCCCCACTTGGGGGGAGATTGGCCGTCGCCTCGGATTTCGCCAATCACCAGCGTCGCGACGGAGCGTTCTCGATGAGGCTGCCGATTTCCCTGGAAACGGGGAGAAAGGAGCTGACCGCAACACTCATGCGTCCGCTGTGGCCAGCTCAACCTTCTTCCAATCTCCCGTCGTGTTCCACCAGCGGTTCGGATTGGCGCAGTCGTCGAGACCCTTGGAGCGGCTGGCAAGCAGCGGCTGAATGCGGATCACCGGCTCCTGATAGCTGTGAAGCTGGTAAATCGCTTCGACGACGCGAGCGGCGAGTTTCTGGTCATCGGGCAGTTCGAAAGACACCTCGACAGTCCCAGGCCGCCTGCGCAATTCCGTCTCGGCGCCGGCGGCGGCACCTTCAAGCGGCCGGTAACGTTCGATGCCGTCCGCCGACTGAAAGGCATTGCTGTCATATTTGCCCATTCTGAGCGGTGCAATCGCGACCACCGCCTCCATGATGCGGTCGACATCGGCTGCCGGTGCCTGAAAGGTCACCAGCAGCAGCAATTCCATCCGCAGCGATTTCGTTTCAAAGCCACTGTCGATCATCCGAGGTCTCCCTGCTTATGCACTTTGAGGGAGCATATACTCGAGCCCTCCTGACATGGTTGTGTCAGGAGTTGGTCAGCAGTGGGAGCGATGTCGGCAGCGGGGCCGACTCAGAGAATTTTACGGAGCAGCCTGGTGCCGACCAGCACGATATAGCAGGCGAAGAACAGGCCGAGCGCCCAACCGAAGCCCGACGGCCCGAAAGCGTCCATGCCGATGCCGATTGCCTGCGGGCCAAGCACCATGCCGACGCCGTAGCAAAGCACGAAGGCGGCGTTGGCGGAGGCCAGTTCGTGGCCGGAAAGCTGCGAGCCGAGATGCGCCAGACCGATTGTGTACATGGCAGCGACCACACCCCCCCAGACGAACAGAAGCGCTGCCATCAAATGCCAGTTCTGCGCGAAGAACGGCATGAAGATTGTGCCGGCAAGTCCGACGGTGGCACAGGCCATCAGCAGATAGCGGCGGTCGCTGACGCGGTCGCTGATCATGCCGATCGGGATCTGCAACAGCACGTTGCCGAGCCCGATCATGGTGAGCAAAAGGGCGGCGTCCGCCTCCGAGTAGCCGATGCGGTTACCGTAGACCGGGAACAGGGCAAAGCCGCCGGTCTCGACCGCGCCGAACACCAACACGGCCGCGGTCGCCGTCGGCACCAGCCAGATATAGCGTAGAAAATTGCTGGTTTCGCCGTCCGAGACGATCGTCGGGCTCTCGTTGCGTGCCGCCAGGACCGGTATGGCAGCCAGCGTTACCAGCGCGATGGTGACGCCGAAGGGCAGAAAACCACTGCTGCCGAGATGGGCGAACAGCCATGGCCCGGCGGCAAAGCCGAGAGACAGCACGGTGGCATAGATGCCGAGGACCAGTCCGCGCCGGTGTGGCGGCGCCGAGGTGCTGATCCAGAATTCCGACAGGATGAACAGTACCGTCAGCGCGATATGCAGCAGCACGCGCAGCGGAAACCACATCCAGAAAGCTGGCGCGAAATGGAAACCGACAAAGGCCAGCGCCCCGGCGGCGATCATGGCAAGCATCGTCCAGGCGACCCCGAAGCGCATGGCGAGCGGGGTGGCGAGCGGCGCGCCGGCGATCGAGGCGAGACCGGCGACCGCGGTGTTGAGCCCGATCATCGACGCGGAATGGCCACGCGTTTCCAGGATCACGCTGAGCAGCGGCATACCAAGTCCGATGGCGATGCCGACGACGCTGATCGACGAGATCGCCGCGACCATCGGCAGCCAGTGTACGCGTTCCTCGACCTCTCGCTGGGTATCCACTGTCATGAAATGCCTGGCTGCTCTAGAGAATTTCGCGGACGAAGCGATTGCGGACAAGCCGGTAGAACGGCACGGGACCGCCGGGGCTCAGCAGCGGATCCCGGGCGAGCCGCTTTTCCAGCTCCTCCAGGACCGTGCGCGTGATATCTGGAATATCGGCTTGCCTGGCCTTGGCCAATGGCAACCAATCGACGTCTTCCAACTCATCGGTCGGACCGCCATCCGGCAGTTGCACCGCGACATCGTCGCGCCATGCCGCGAGAAAGCGCGTATCGAAGCGGCGCACCCGGTTGGGCGGGGTGATGGCGCGTGCGACGAAGCGCAGCGCTTGCAGTGATGGGATGACGCCGTGCTCGACAAAGCCTTGCCAGTCGCTCTTGGCGGTCGCGAAGGCGCCTTTTTGGCCGATCAGCAAGCCGGCCTCCTCATAGGTTTCGCGGATTGCCGACAGGGCAATGGCGCGGGCGCGGGCCGGGCTGGTGCGGCCGATGCCAGCGGTCAATCTCGCTTCTTCCTCTGGATGAAGTGCGGTGGCTGTCGGGATGCGGCTGTCGGCCGGATCGGTGCGGCCGCCCGGAAACACGAATTTTCCCGGCATGAAGGCATGACGGGCGTGGCGCCGGCCCATCAGCACCAGGAACTCGTCGCCCTTGCGGTCGAGCAGGATCAGCGTCGCGGCGTCGCGCGGGCGTATAGGCTTGGCATCGAGCGCGATCCGCTCAACCTTGTCGATTTCCGCCTTGGTCATAACGTCCATGCGCTCGACCTAGCGGAATCTTCGCCGATGCGGAAGTGGCGTCCAGCCATGCCGATTTGCGCCAGCCTCGGTTTCAAGCCTCGGGATGCGACTCGATCAGATCTTCTTCACCGCCAAAGCCGTGCATATAAAACGCCCATTGCAGGCCGATGACAGCGCCCTTGACCGGCTGCAGCAGGACGATGGCGAGAATGATGGTCAATGGCACCCAGATGGCGATGTGCTGCCAGGTAGACAGCGTCGAGGTCGCCTCGACACCCATGAAAGCGCCGAGCACGATGTGGCCGACAATGACCACCACGAGATAGGCCGGCAGGTCGTCGGCACGATGGTGGTGGAGCTCCTCGCCGCAATGATCGCATTTGTCGACGGTCTTGACGAAGGCGCGAAACAGCTTGCCCTCGCCACAGTGCGGGCAGCGGCCGAGCATGCCGCGCTTCATTGCCGCCCATAGCGGCCGGGCGGTCCGGCCCGAGTGATGTTCGCCGCCGAAAACCCGTTCTTCCACCTGCAGTTCTGTTGGCATTACCGTCTCCTGCCGCGCGAGCCTGGACGCGATTGCGACGCCCGGGCGCGGCCTTTGGCCTTGTGGAATGACCGTTTGGAGCCGGGCAGCGGCTTTGGCTCGGTCAGCATCTCGAAACGCATCGCGCCGGCCATCGGCGCCACCTCGATCAGGCGAACCTCAACGCGATCAGCAAGCTGATACCCCTTGCCTGTGCGTTCTCCGAAAAGCGATCGAGCAGTTTCGTCGTATATATAGTAGTCGCCGCCCAGGGTTGAAACCGGAATGAAGCCATCCGCGCCATACTGCGGCAATTGGACAAACAGGCCCGATTTGGTCACGCCCGAGATGCGGGCGTCGAAACGGTCGTCGATGCGCTCGGCGAGATAGGCGGCGATCAGCCGGTCGACCGTGTCGCGCTCGGCGGCCATCGCGCGCCGCTCGGTCGCGGAAATCAGTGCCGAGACCTCTTCCAGCCGCTCCGCCTCGTCCTGCGTCAGGCCCCCCGGACCAAGGCCGAGTGCGGCAATCAGCCCGCGATGCACGATCAGGTCGGCATATCTGCGGATCGGCGAGGTGAAATGCGCATAGCGCTTAAGATTGAGGCCGAAATGGCCGATATTGGCGGGCGAATATTCGGCCTGGCTCTGCGAGCGCAGCACCACTTCGTTGACCAGCCCCTCATTGTCGGCGCCGCGCACGCGAGCGAGGATGCCGTTGAACTGGTTCGGCCGCATCTGCGCGCCGCGCGCCAGCGACAGGCCTAGCGTCTGCAGGAATTCACGCAGCGATTCCTGCTTGGCGAGCGAGGGCGCATCGTGGATGCGGTAGACCAGCGCCTGCCGCTTCGCCTCGAGTGTCTCGGCGGCGGCGACATTGGCCTGGATCATGAACTCTTCGATCAGCTTGTGCGCGTCGAGTCGTTCCGGGACGACGACCTTGTCGACGGTGCCGTCCTGCTTGAGCAGGATCTTGCGCTCCGGCAGATCGAGCTCGAGCGGCTGGCGCGTGTCGCGGCCGCGCTTCAGGATCGCGTAGGCGTCCCATAGCGGCTTCAGCACCGCATCGAGGATCGGGCCAGTCGTGTCGTCCGGTGCACCGTCGATCGCCGCTTGCGCCTGCTGATAGGCGAGTTTCGCCGCAGACTTCATCATGACGCGATGGAACGAGTGTCTGAGTTTGTGGCCATCGGCCGAGAAAGTCATACGCGCCGCTATCGCCGGACGATCCTGGCCCTCGCGCAGTGAACAGAGGTCGTTCGAGATGCGCTCCGGCAGCATCGGCACGACGCGGTCGGGGAAATAGACCGAATTGCCGCGCTTTAGCGCTTCGCGATCGAGCGCCGTGCCGTAACGCACGTATGCAGCGACATCGGCAATGGCGACGGTGACAACCACGCCACCGGCGTTCTTCTCGTCGGTGTCGGGCATGGCGAACACCGCGTCGTCATGATCCTTGGCGTCGGCCGGATCGATGGTGAGCAGTGGCAGCTCGCGCCAATCCTCGCGACTGGCAAGCGTCGCTGGCTTGACCGCCTCCGCCTCGGCGATGACGTCGGCCGGGAAAATATGCGGAATGTCGTGTGCATGGATGGCGATCATCGAGACCGCCTTTTCGCTGGTCAGCGACCCCAACACCGCCAGAACCTTGGCTCGCGGCAGCCCGTAGCGCGAGGCCCGCGCCGGCTCGACCTCGACCAGGTCGCCGTTCTTGGCGCCGTTCTGGAATTCCTTGTCGACGACCAGCTCCGGCTGGCGCCTTTCAACCGGCTCGATGCGGAACGTGCCGTCCTTCAGCACACGGAAAACGCCGAGAACCGCATCGGTGCGCTTCTCGAATACCTTCATCACCCGGCCGGTATAGGCCGGGCCTGCCGGATCGTCGGTCGGAAAGGTCTTGGCCAGCACCCGGTCGCCGATGCCCGGCGTCGGGCCATTGCCGCCGCGCGACACGCGGATCGCTATGACCGGAGGTTCGCCATTGCCGATCGCTTCGGTCGGGTGCGCCAGCAGCACACCGTCGGCGTCACGACCGAAGATGTCGAGCACCGCGACGTGGGGCAGGGCGCCGACACGGGCAAGCCGCTTGCGCTCCTTGGTCAGCAGGCCTTCATCCTGCAGGTCGCGCAAGACGTCCTTCAGCCAGATACGGTCTTCGCCGCGCAGCGCAAACGCCTTGGCGATGTCGCGTTTTCCGGCGCGGTCCGGATTTTCGGCGATGTAACGCAGTATCTCGTCACGCGAAGGCCGGTAATTATCCCTGACCTTGGCGCGGGTATCGGCGGTGCGCAGATCGCCGTGGCTTCTTCCGGAGATTTTGCGCGCCAACCCGTCCTATCCCTTTTTCCTGGCCGCCGGTTTTTTTGCCGCAGCCGGTTTCTTCGCAGGCGCGGCCGCTTTGCGGAACGGCTTTCTGCCGCCATTGCCGCCCTTGGCTTCCTTTTCCGCAATCAGCGCCACCGCATCCTCGACCGTCACCGATTGCGGATCCTTGCCCTTCGGCAGCGTCGCATTGACCTTGCCGAAATTCACATAAGGCCCGTATTTGCCGTCGCGCACGACGATCTTGCCGCCGCCGGCAGGATGCTCGCCAAGCTCCTTCAGAGCAGCGGCTGTGCCGCCATTGCGGCCGCCTTTGCCCTTCAATTGCTTCTCGGCGATCACCGAGACGGCGCGATTGAGGCCGATCGAGAACACGTCCTCGATGCTGTCGAGATTGGCGTAGGTGCCGTCATGCAGCACGAACGGCCCGTAACGCCCCAGCCCGGCCGAAATCATCTTGCCGGATTCCGGATGCTTGCCGACGTCGCGCGGCAGCGACAACAGGGCGAGCGCCTTTTCATGATCGATCGAATCGACAGTCCAGCCCTTGGGCAGGCTGGAGCGCTTGGCATCCTTGCCGTCGCCGCGCTGGATATAGGGGCCGAACCGGCCGTTGCGCAGCGTGATCTCCTCGGCGGTATAGGGGTCCTTGCCGAGCACTTTGGTGCCGTCTTCGCCATTGCCGTTCTCGCCATTGGAATTGGCGGCGTCGCCGAGCTGGCGGGTGAAGGAGCATTCGGGATAGTTCGAGCAGCCGACGAAGGCGCCGAACTTGCCGAGCTTCAGCGACAGGTTGCCGGTGCCGCATTTCGGACAGATGCGCGGGTTCGAACCGTCTTCGCGCGCGGGAAACACCAGCGGCGCCAGTTCCTCGTTCAACGCATCGAGAACGTCGGTGACGCGCAACTCCTTGATGTCGGCGACGGCGCCGGAAAAATCCTTCCAGAAATCGCGCAGCACGTCCTTCCAGGCGAGCTTGCCGTCGGAGATTTCGTCGAGTTTCTCCTCGAGCGAAGCGGTGAAGTCGTACTCGACATAACGCTCGAAGAAGCTTTCGAGGAAGGCTGACAATAGCCGGCCCTTGGCCTGCGGCACCAGCTTGCGCTTGTCGATGGTGACGTAATCGCGATCCTCGAGCGTCTTCAGGATCGCCGTATAGGTCGACGGCCGGCCGATGCCCAGCTCTTCCAGCTTCTTGATCAGCGAAGCTTCCGAATAACGCGGCGGCGGCTCGGTGGTGTGCTGGGTAGCGTTGATCGCCTCGCGTGTGAGCTGCTCGCCGGCACGGATCTCGGGCAGGCGGCGGCTTTCCTCGTCTTCCGAATCTTCTTCCTTCTGCTCGATGTAAGCGGCAAGGAAGCCGTCGAAGCGAACAACCGAGCCGACAGCGCGAAGCTCGGCGGTGCGCGGGCCGTTGATGGCCTCGATCTCGACCGTGGTGCGCTCGATCTCGGCCGGCTGCATCTGGCTGGCGATGGCGCGTTTCCAGATCATCTCGTAAAGCCGCGCCTGGTCGGCGTCGAGATACTGCCTGACGGAAGCCGGCGTGCGCATGAAATCGGTCGGACGGATCGCTTCGTGCGCCTCCTGGGCATTCTTGGCCTTGGCGGAATAGACGCGCGGCTTTTCAGGCAGGTACTTGGCACCGAATTCCTTGGCGATCGCATCGCGTGCGGCAGAGATCGCCTCCGGTGCCATCTGCACGCCATCGGTTCGCATATAGGTGATCAGGCCGGTGGTCTCACCGCCGATCTCCATGCCCTCATAGAGCCGCTGCGCCACCTGCATGGTGCGGTTGGCCGAAAAGCCGAGACCCGATGAGGCTGCCTGCTGCAGCGTCGAGGTGGTGAAGGGCGGCCCGGGATTGCGCTTGGTCGGCTTGGCTTCGACCGACGCCGCCTTGAAGCTGGCGCCTTCGAGCATCGCCTTGATGTCGTCGGCCTGCGCCTTGTTGGAAATGTCGAGCTTTTGCAGCTTCTTGCGCTCGAAGGCGGTCAGCCGCGCCTCGAAATTTTCCTTGCGCGGCGTACCGAGAATGGCAGCGACCTGCCAGTATTCCTCGCGGATGAAGCGCTCGATCTCGGATTCGCGGTCGCAGACCAGACGCAGCGCCACCGACTGGACGCGGCCGGCGGAGCGGGCGCCGGGCAGCTTGCGCCACAGCACGGGCGACAGCGTGAAGCCGACCAGATAGTCGAGCGCGCGGCGGGCGAGATAGGCATCGACCAGCGGCGCATCGATCTGGCGCGGATTGGCCATCGCCTCCAGCACGGACGCCTTGGTAATGGCGTTGAAGACGACGCGGCTGACCGGCTTGTCCTTCAACGCGCGCTTTTGCTTCAACACTTCCAGGACATGCCAGGAGATCGCTTCGCCCTCGCGGTCCGGATCGGTGGCGAGGATCAGCCCGTCGGCGTCCTTGACCGCCTTGGCGATATCGGCGAGACGCTTTCCAGACGCGGTGTCGACGGCCCAGGACATGGCAAAGTCTTCATCCGGACGCACCGAGCCATCCTTGGCCGGCAGATCGCGGACATGGCCGAACGAGGCCAGAACCTTGTAGTTCTTGCCGAGGTATTTGTTGATTGTCTTCGCCTTGGCCGGCGATTCGACGACGACGACGTCCATACGGTCTCATATCAGTTGTGATGCGGCAGAAGAATTCCGCTGCGCGCGACGAAATCTCGTTCAATGTGTCGCTCACATGGCCGCGCTTTTGCATCCGGTCAAGGCCAAGCAGTCAAAATGCGGCCCTGTACCGAATGCGCTACCCAACGGCGCGCCATGCGATTTCCGCAATCCTGGACAAGGGAAATGGGCAGCCTATCGCTGGACAAACCCGGCAATTGATCCTGGAGAACGGGACAAACTCTCCCGCGGATATAAGAGAAACATCGAGCACGCGCCAGCCCTGCTTGAACAGATGCTGTGAAGCGCGTGATCGGTAGCCCGGCATTTTGCTCGGACAGTCGCAAGGAATTACCGTGCTGAAAAGCTGGCCGCCGGGGCGGTTGGGTCGAGTTCCCAGCGACCAGCCGTGTTACCGCCTGTTACAGCGGATCAGAAGCTCAAGGCTTAGTCGGCCTTGGCGATATGCCAAACGCCGCCGACACCCTCGCCGGTGACGTCGCCGGCCTTCTTGTCCTTGATGAACGTGTAGAGCGGCTTGCCTTCGTAGGCCCACATCCTGGTGCCGTCGGTGCGGTCGACGATCGTCCATTCGCCCTCGGCCTTGGCGTTGGCGTCAGCCTTCAGCGGCGGCCAATTGGCGGCGCATTTGTCGTAGCAGTTCGACTTGCCGGCCTCGTCCTTGTCGTAGGTGTAGAGCGTCATGCCGCCGGCGTCGGTGTAGATCTTGGTGCCGCCGACCTCCGCTTCCTTCCACGCCTCGGCGGCGAAGGACGCCGTGGTGCCGAGCAAAAGCGCGACCATGCCAATTGGGATCGTTTTCATGGACTTCTCCCTGGATCATTCGAAAAGCGCGCGGAACAACGCAGCTTCGTTTGATCAACGCTGCCTGGCCGCCCTTTCTTCCCGAGTTGTTTTCCATCGATCCAGGCGAGGGCGACGACTTGCTATCCAACGTGATGGGGCCACGCGATGGTGATTGGCGGACGGCCGTTGTCGTAGCTATATGGCTGCGCAGTCATCGGGAGACGGAAATGGCATTGGACGTCGGCTATGTCAGCGCGATCGGGGCGGGAGCGATTTCGTTCCTGTCACCCTGCGTGCTGCCGCTGGTGCCGCCTTACCTGTGCTATATGGCCGGCGTGTCGGTCGACGATTTCCGCGGCGAGGCCGGCATTACGGCAAAGGCCGGTGCACGCGGCGCGCTGGTTAATTCCTCCATCGCCTTCGTGCTCGGCTTTTCGACCGTCTTCGTCGCGCTCGGCGCCGGCGCCTCGACCATCGGCCATCTGCTGCGGGTCTGGCAGGAGCCGCTGGCAATGGCGGCTGGCGTGCTGATCATCCTGATGGGGCTGAATTTCCTCGGCGTACTGCGCATCCCGCTGCTTTCACGCGAGGCGCGCTTCCAGTCACAAGGCAAGCCGGCCAGCCTGATCGCCGCTTATGTCATGGGCTTGGCCTTCGCCTTTGGCTGGACGCCCTGTATCGGCCCGGTGCTGGGGCCGATCCTGACGCTTGCCGGCGGCCGCGAGACGGTGGGCGAGGGCGCGCTGCTGCTTGCCGCCTATTCGCTCGGCCTCGGTATTCCCTTCCTCGTTGCGGCGCTGTTTTCAGGCGCCTTCATGCGCTTTCTCGGGAAATTCCGCGTCCATCTCGGCCGCGTCGAAAAAGCCATCGGTGCGCTGTTGGTGGTCGCCGGCGTGTTTTTCCTGACCGGCGGCGTGCAGACCGTGTCATACTGGCTGCTCGAGAATTTTCCGGTGCTGGGGCAATTGGGATAGGTTGCCGCCCGGCCGAAGCGCGAGGCCGTAGCTGCGGCGCGAGGCACAGTAGCTACGTGGTCCGTTCAACCTTCGAAATAGTCCGGCTGGTCGATATCGGCGATGAGCCCGGGTCCGCTCGGCGCCCACCCCAGCAACGCGCGAGTCCGTTCGCTCGAGGTCGGGACATCCATCGCCGCGAACATCGCGAACCAGCCAAAATGATCGGCGGCTTCTTCCCCGGACTTGGCGATGACCGGCACGTTCAGGCGACGGCCGATCACGCCGGCGATGTCCTTGAACGGCACGCCTTCTTCGGCGATCGCGTGATATCGCCCGCCACCGGCTCCATGCTCGAGCGCAAGCCGGTAGACGCGGGCGGCATCGAACCGATGCACGGCAGGCCAGCGATTGAGCCCTCCGCCGACATAGGCCGACACCCCCTTCATCCGAGCAAGGTCGATGAGAATAGGAACAAAGGCGTGATCGCCCTGGCCATGGACCGACGGAGGAAGGCGAACAACCGACGCGCGCACCCCGCGTGCCGCCAGCGCGGCGGCTGTCGCTTCGGAGGCGCGGGGATACGAGGCGGAAGCGGGAACAGGCGCATCTTCTTCGGTCGCGATACGGCCCCGGGCCTGGAGCGCGGTTCCGGAGGTGACGAGCAGGGGCCGCTCGGAGCCTTTGAGTGCTCCGCCCATCGCCTCGATGGCGCGCCGGTCCATTTCGCAGTTTTGCGCGAATTTCGAGAAGTCATGGTTGAAGCCGGTATGGATTACCGCGTCGGCGGCTGCCGCGCCCCTGCGCAGGCTTTCGAGGTCTTCGAGGTCACCTCGATGCACCTCGGCTCCGGTGGCTGCAAGCGACTTGGCCGACGCCTGAGAGCGGGCGAGGCCGAGCACACGATGGCCGGCGCCGATGAGTTCTTGAACGACGGCAGAACCGACGAATCCGGTCGCGCCGGTAACGAAAACACGCATCACGACTTCTCCCTGTTCATTTCTGACCGCGACCATGCTCGCGGCCCAGTTGTGTCGTGATAGGCGCTTGAGAAAATACGATCTATGCGGTAAAGTCCGTATTATCTTCGCAATCGTCCGGAATGACCCGTGGATCCCCTTTCAGATGTGCTCTCGCTGCTGAAGCCGCGAAACTATATGTCGGCCGGTTTCGATGCTGGTGGTGAATGGTCGATCCAGTTCCCCGACCAGCAGCAAAGCATCAAGACCGGAGCGGTGGTCTCCGGCCGGTGCTGGCTATCTGTGGAGGGCGTTGCCGACGCAGTGCGCCTTGAGACGGGAGACTGCTTCCTGCTGCCGAGTGGACGGCCTTTCCGCCTTTCAAGCGACATGAGCTTGACGCCTGTTGAAGCCGTCAAGATTTTTCCGCCTGCGCGAGCCGGCGGTGTCGTGACCCACAATGGCGGTGGTGATTTCTTTCTGGTCAGCAGCCGCTTCGCGCTTGGCGGCAATCATGCCGGCATCCTGTTGCGGATGCTGCCAGCCATTGTGCATATCCGCAAAGAGTCGGACCAGTCGGCGCTGCGCTGGTCGGTGGAGCGAATGATGCAGGAGCTGCGCGAGCCGCAGCCGGGCGGCTTTCTGGTGATTCAGCACCTCGCCCACATGATGCTGGTTCAGGCGCTGCGGCTGCATCTTTCCGAAGGATTGAAAGGCGGCATCGGCTGGCTCTTTGCCCTCGCGGACAAACAGATCGGCGCGGCGATCAGCGCCATGCATGACAATCCAGCGCATGGCTGGACGTTACAGGAACTGGCGGAACGGGCCGGCATGTCGCGATCGACCTTTGCGCTCAGATTCAAGGAGACGGTCGGCGCGTCGCCGATGGACTATTTGACGCGCTGGCGAATGCTGCTGGCCGGCGACCGGCTGACGAATTCCAGCGATCCCGTCGCCGTCATCGCGCTGTCGCTCGGCTACGAATCCGAAAGCGCCTTCAGCACGGCCTTCAAGCGGGTCATGAACTGTTCGCCACGGCAATACGGCCGTGGCCGAGCCCCCAGCTTCGCATCACGCAACGAGGCGGAAGCCGCCTGAGCCGATCTGCTTGAGCGTGTCGCGGGTTGGAGGTTCCACCGTCTCACCGGAATTTAACCGCATTGGTGCAGCATGGCGCCGGTGCTACTAACGCTTCGATTCCAGACCCCTTTCAACGGTTGCTGTCCCCATGAGCCAGAGATCCTGCCTGTCCATCATCCTCGCCGCTGGCGAAGGCACGCGCATGAAGAGTGCGGTGCCGAAAGTGCTGCACACAATCGCCGGCCTGCCGATGGTTGCCCATGTCGTCAAGGCGGCCGAAGCCGCCGGCAGCGGCGATCTGGCGCTGGTGATCGGCCATGGCGCCGATGAGATGCGCAAGGCCGCACTCAAGTTTGCGCCCAAGGCCGAGGCTTTCGTCCAGGAGAAACGTCTCGGCACCGCGCACGCCGTGCTTGCCGCACGCGTAGCAATATCAAAGGGTTACGACGACATCCTGGTGATGTTTGGCGACACGCCGTTGATCGATTCGGAAGCGCTCGCGGCGACGCGGCTGAAGCTGGCCGAAGGTGCGGCCGTCGTCGTGGTCGGCTTCCGTACAGAGAATCCTTCGGGCTACGGCCGGCTTATCGAAAAGGCCGGCAAGCTCGTGGCCATCCGCGAGGAGAAGGACTGCTCGGACGAGGAGAAGAAAATCACCTTCTGCAATGGCGGGCTGATGGCGGTCGCTGGCAGGCACGCCCTGAAGCTGCTCGATCAAGTAGACAGCAAGAACGCCAAGGGCGAGTATTATCTCACCGACATCGTCGAGATCGCCGCTGCGCAGGGACTTGATGTCGTAGCCACCGAAGCCAGTTTCGAGAACGCGCTCGGCATCAACAACCGTGCCGAGCTTGCCCAGGCGGAAGGTATCTGGCAGACGCGCCGGCGGCGCGAGGCGATGCTTTCTGGCGTTACGCTGATTGCGCCCGAAACCGTATTCTTCTCGCACGATACCGAGATCGGCGCCGACACGATCATCGAACCCAATGTCTGGTTCGGGCCGGGCGTAATAATCGCCACGGGCGCCAAGATCCATGCCTTCAGCCATATCGAAGGCGCCACCATCGCATCGAATTGCGATGTCGGGCCGTTCGCGCGGCTGCGACCAGGGGCCGATCTGAGAAACAAGGCCAAGGTCGGCAATTTCTGCGAGGTAAAGCAGGCGATCGTCGAGGAGGGCGCCAAGGTCAACCATCTGACCTATATCGGCGATGCCCGCATCGGCGCCGGTGCCAATATCGGCGCCGGCACCATCACCTGCAACTATGACGGCTATTCGAAATTCTTCACCGACATCGGCGAGGGCGCCTTCATCGGCTCGAACTCCTCGCTGGTGGCGCCGGTGTCGATCGGCAAGGGCGGCTACATCGCCTCGGGCAGCGTCATCACCGAAAGCGTACCCGACGATGCGTTGGCCTTCGGCCGTGCCCGCCAGCGGACTCTACCCGGCAAGGGCAAGGAGTTGCGCGAGCGTTTTTCTTCGGCCGCGGCGGCCCGCAAAAAAGGGTAGACTAGCGGAACTCGGCGACAAGCTGGATTTCGCCAACGATTGCATCGTTGAAGGCCGACAGGTCTTCGGCCGGGATCCAGTATTCCAGATGCGCCCGGCTGCCGGCATGCTGGACACTGTAAGGGTCCAGAAAGCTGCGACGCACCTCGAAACCTGATCCGCTCGCGGGCACATTCCAGTCTCGGGCGATCTGGGTGGCATAGGCCTCGCTGGTGACCGGATAGAAGATCGGCTGATCGGCAAGTCGAGGCGGAAAGGCGCGCATCCCTATCTTCTGGATCAACTCCAGTTCGCGGGGCCCAACCGGGCGCCAAAGCGTCACCGTGTCAATTCGTTCGTTCATAGCCGCATCATGTCTTTGACTGATTTCTTGAGCCGTTGAGCCGAGGTAGGATACATAAGCGGAGAAACTGAGCAATTGCAGTAACCGGATTGCAAGTGCGCCCTGTCATGGTGCATCTGTGCAGGATAGTCCGGCTGATACCGGACGAAATGGAATGTGATTTTTCGCGACAGCCCGGCAGTCTCTAAATAGCGCCGGGTTTGAGGTCGGAATCGGGGGCAAGCGCCATGTGCGGTATCGTTGGAATTATCGGTAACTCGCCGGTCGCGCCGCTTATCGTCGATGCGCTAAAAAGGCTCGAATATCGCGGCTATGACTCGGCCGGCGTCGCCACGATCAAGCACGGCAGGCTTGACCGCCGCCGCGCCGAGGGCAAGCTGGTCAATCTCGAGCGCCGGCTGAAGGACGAACCACTCGACGGCATGATCGGCATCGGCCACACGCGCTGGGCCACGCATGGCGTTCCGAACGAGAGCAATGCGCATCCGCATTTTTCTGACGGCGTCGCCATCGTCCATAACGGCATCATCGAGAATTTCGCCGAATTGCGCGACGAGCTGATGCGCGACGGCTACAGCTTCACGTCGCAGACCGATACCGAAGTCGTCGCTCATCTGGTGGCGCGCGAACTGGCCAAGGGGCTGAAGCCGGTTGAGGCGGCGCACAAGGCGCTGAAGCGGCTGGAAGGCGCCTTTGCGCTCGCCATCATGTTCAAGGGCGACGAGGATCTGATCGTCGGCGCCCGCAACGGCCCACCGCTCGCGGTCGGTCATGGCGATGGCCAGATGTTCCTTGGCTCCGACGCCATTGCGCTTGCCCCTTTCACCAATTCGATCACCTATCTGGAAGACGGCGACTGGGCGGTGGTGCGCCGCAACGAGGTCGATATCTTCGACATGGGCGGCAACAAGGTCGACCGCAAACGCCAACAGTCGCTCAGCACGAGCTTCATGGTCGACAAAGGCAACCGCCGCCATTTCATGGAAAAGGAAATCCATGAGCAGCCGGAAGTGATCTCGCACACGCTGGCGCATTATGTTGATTTCGTCGGCGGCGTCTCGAAGCCGCTCGACCTGCCATTCGATTTCGCCAAGATCGACCGGCTGGCGATCTCGGCCTGCGGCACCGCTTATCTCGCCGGGCTGATCAGCAAATACTGGTTCGAGCGCTATGCGCGGCTGCCGGTCGACATCGATGTCGCTTCGGAGTTCCGCTACCGCGAGATGCCGCTGTCGAAGAACGATGCTGCTTTCTTCATCTCGCAATCGGGTGAGACCGCCGACACGCTGGCGTCGCTGCGCTACTGCCGCAAGGCTGGCATGAAGATCGGCGCGGTCGTCAATGTGCGCGAATCGACCATGGCGCGCGAATCCGACGTCATCCTGCCGACATTGGCCGGCCCGGAGATCGGCGTCGCCTCGACCAAGGCGTTCACCTGCCAGCTTTCCGTGCTAGCCTCACTGGCGGTGCGGGCCGGGGTGGCGCGCGGAACGATTTCGCATGAGCAGGAGAAAACGCTGATACGCGAGCTGTCGGAAGCGCCGCGTTATGCGAACCAGGTGCTAAAGCTCGACGGTCAGATCGAAAAGATCGCGCGCGACCTCTCGCACTACAAAAACGTGCTTTATCTCGGCCGTGACACCAATTTTCCGCTGGCCATGGAAGGCGCGCTGAAGCTCAAGGAAATTTCCTATATCCACGCCGAAGGCTATGCCGCCGGCGAGTTGAAGCACGGCCCGATCGCGCTGATCGACGAGAACATGCCTGTCATCGTCATCGCCCCGCATGACCGCATCTTCGAAAAGACCGTGTCGAACATGCAGGAGGTGGCGGCACGCGGCGGCAAGATCATCCTGATCACCGACAGCAAGGGCGCCGCACACGCTACGGTGAAGACGATGGAGACGATCGTTTTGCCGGACGTGCCGGAAATCATCTCGCCGATCATCTACGCGCTGCCGATCCAGATGCTCGCTTACTTCACCGCCGTGTTCATGGGCACGGATGTCGACCAGCCTCGCAACCTGGCGAAATCGGTAACGGTGGAATAGGTCTCGTTTAAAAACTTCGCCATTCCAAAGCGCCTTCGGGTTCAGTAGTGTCGCGCTGCAAACACACGCTGCGGTGAACCATGTCGGATGCTCTCAAGACCTCAGGCATGACCCGGCTGAGAAACTATTTCCTGACCGGCTTCGTCGTTTGCGCGCCGCTCGCGATCACCGCCTACATTGCCTGGTCGCTGATCGGCTGGGTCGATTCCTGGGTGAAACCCTACATTCCAGTGCGCTACAATCCCGACACCTACTTGCCGTTTCCAGTGCCGGGTTTTGGGCTGATCGTTGCCCTGATCCTCATCACCTTCATCGGCTTTATGACCGCCAATATCGTTGGCCGCGCCATCGTCAATTTCGGCGAGCGCCTGCTTGGCCGCATGCCGCTGGTGCGCGGCATCTACCGTTCGCTGAAGCAGATTTTCGAGACCGTGCTGTCGAACAAGGGCGACATGTTCCGCCAGGTCGGGTTGGTCGAATATCCGCGCAAGGGGGTCTGGTCGCTGGTTTTCGTCGCCAGCGAGAAGGAAACCGAGATCAACCAGAAGCTCGACCGGGAAGGCGATCCGCTGATTGCCGTGTTCATGCCCTGTACGCCCAACCCGACGACGGGCTTTCTGATGTATGTGCCGAAATCCGACATTGTGCTGCTCGACATGACAATCGAGGACGGAGCCAAGCTGATCGTGTCGGCCGGCCTGGTGGCGCCGGCCGTCAAAATGGTGACGGTGAACGGCGAGCAGATCCACGGCGCGCTTGCCAATCCTCCGCTTGGCACGATGCCTCAGCCGGCACGGAGCAGCCGAACGGCCTCGTCACGGCCGAACAGATAGAGCAACAGGCGCAGCGCCGTGCCGCGTTCGGACTGCAGTTCCGGATCGCGCGACAGGATCAGCCGCGCATCGTCGCGAGCGGCCTCGAGCAGGTCGGCATGCGCCTCGATGCGCGCCACCTGGAAGCCCGGCGTGCCGGACTGGCGGGTGCCGAGCAACTCGCCTTCGCCGCGCAGCTTCAGATCCTCTTCGGCGATACGGAAGCCGTCCTCGGTCTCGCGCATCACCGACAGACGGCGTTTTGCCGTCTCGCCGAGCGGATCCTTGTAGAGCAGCACGCAGGATGAAGGCTTGTCGCCGCGCCCGACCCGGCCGCGCAATTGATGCAGTTGGGCGAGGCCAAAACGTTCGGCATGCTCGATGACCATGATCGTCGCATCCGGCACATCGACGCCGACCTCGATGACGGTGGTGGCGATCAGGATACGGGTGTCGCCCTGCTTGAAGGCGCGCATCGCCGCGTCTTTGTCGGCGCCTTTCATGCGGCCGTGCACCAGGCCGATGCGGTCGCCGAACAGCGGCTTCAGCGAGGCAAAACGGTCCTCGGCCGACATCAGGTTGATCTCCTCGGATTCCTCGACCAGCGGACAGATCCAGTAGATTTTCTGGCCATCGGCGACGGCGTCGAGCATGCGGCCGATCAGTTCGTCGAGCCGTTCAAGCGGCAAGGTGACGGTGCGGATCGGCTGGCGGCCGGCCGGCTTTTCCGTCAGCTTCGACACATCCATGTCGCCGAATGCAGTTAGCACCAGCGTCCGCGGTATCGGCGTTGCCGTCATCACCAGCATGTCGGGCGCATCGCCCTTGGCCGTGATCGCAAGGCGCTGGTGGACGCCGAAACGGTGCTGCTCGTCGACGACGGCGAGCACGAGGTCATGGAACGTCACCGTTTCCTGGAACAGCGCATGGGTGCCGACGATGATGTCGATGTCACCATTGGCCAGCCCGGTCAGCGTGTCGGCGCGCTCGCGGCCCTTTTCGCGGCCGGTGAGGATGGCGACGCGCAAGCCGGACCGTTCCGCCAACGGCGCAATCGTTGCGAGATGCTGGCGCGCCAGGATTTCGGTCGGTGCCATCAATGCCGCCTGGCCGCCGGCCTCGACGGCACGCGCCATGGCAAGCAGCGCGACCACCGTCTTGCCGGAGCCGACATCGCCCTGCAAAAGGCGCAGCATGCGTTCGGGGTCACCGAGATCGGCGTTGATTTCGGCAAGCGCCATTTCCTGCGACATGGTCAGCGAATAGGGGAGTGCCACGCGCAGTTGTTCGACTATGCGGCCGTCGCCGACGAGTGGCCGGCCCGATAATCGGCGGACCTTGGCCCGCACCAGCGCCAGCGATACCTGGCCGGCCAAGAACTCGTCATAGGCAAGGCGCCGCCACGCTGCGCCGTCGACAGAGACGTCGATCGGGTCGGTAGGATTGTGGATGCGGTTGAGCGCATCGCCGAAAGCAGGAAAGGCATGGCGGCGCCGGAACTCACCGTCCTGCCATTCGGGCAGCGCCGGCAGGCGGGCCAGCGCCTGGCCGATGGCCCGGCGCAGCACCTTGCCCGAGAGCCCGGCGGTCAGCGGATAGACAGGCTCGACCAGCGGCAGGTTTTCCGCGTCGCCGGCAAGTGCGATATGGTCGGGGTGAACCATGGTCGGGCGGCCGTTGAACCATTCCATGCGGCCTGAGACGACGACATGCTCGCCGACGGGCATTGCTTTTTCGAGATAGGCAGCATGGGCATGGAAGAAGGTGAGCGCGATCTCGCCGGTGTCGTCATGGGCGTAGACTCGGTACGGGACCGACCTGTTGCCGCGTGGCGGCGGCTGGTGGCGGTCGATGCGTACGTCGAGCGTAACGATGGCGCCCTCGGCCGAACCGGCGATGCCCGGCCGGTTGCGGCGGTCGATGACAGTATGCGGCAGCACGAACAAGAGGTCCCCGGCGCGCGCGTCCCGGTCGCCGAGGTCGGCTGCTACGACTTTTTCGATCAGGGCGCCAACTTTTGGCCCGACGCCGACAAGCGAGGTGATCGGGACAAACAGCGGATCGAGGAGGGAGGGACGCATGATGTCAGCTTATGTTGCGGCGACTGTAGCGCAAGGCTGACACCGCCTTCTATCCACGCTATATGCGCCGCCTGGGCAAGGATGCTGCACGATGACGGGAACGAAACGATCAAGCGAGGGCCTCGATGCCCGCCGCCGCAAGCTTCTGTTTCGTTCGTGGCACCGCGGCATGCGCGAGATGGACCTTATACTCGGCAGCTTCGCCGACGCCGAGATCGGTGCCTTGACCGGCGACGAAATCGACCAATATGAGAGGCTCCTCGACATTCCCGACACCGAATTCCTTCCTCTCGTCACCGGCGAACGCCCGGTTCCGGCGGATGTCGACTGTGCCGTCCTGCAAAAAATCCTGGCTTCGCGCCGGGAGATGACCTTCTGAACAACGTGTAGCCATGAGCCTTATCCCTACGATCGGTCTGCCGAAAGGCCGCGCCGGCCAGTTCATCGTCGATGGCGTCGCCGACGGCTACGAAGCCTTTGCGCTGGTGCAGGCTGCGCACGAGATCGCACCGGACAAGCCGGTGCTGTTCGTGGCGCGCGACGGCCAGCGTCTGCCGGCGATCGTCGAGGCGCTTGCCTTTGCCGCGCCGGGCCTGCCTGTGCTGGAACTGCCGGCCTGGGATTGCCTGCCTTACGACCGCGTCTCGCCCGGCGCCGACGCCGCCGCAAAGCGGCTCGATGCGCTGGCAGCGATGATCGCGCTGGCGAAGAAGCCTCACCGCGCCGTCATTCTCACCACCGCGAATGCCTTGCTTCAACGCATTCCGCCGGCGGAACTCGTCGAGGCGCAGACCTTTCACGCCAAGCCCGGCAACCAGATCGACATGAACGCGCTGGTGTCGCGGCTTGAGACTTCGGGCTTCGAGCGAGTGCCGACGGTGCGCGGCATCGGCGAATTTGCGGTGCGCGGTGGTATTCTCGATCTCTTCGCGCCCGGCTGGGCGGAGGCGCTGCGCCTCGATTTCTTCGGCGATACGCTGGAATCGATCCGTGTCTTCGATACCGCAACACAGCGCACGACCGGCCAGCGCAAGTCGATGGCGCTACAGGCAATGAGCGAGGTGGCGCTGACGCCGGAAACCATCAGCCGCTTCCGCCGCGCCTACATCGAAGCCTTTGGCGCGCCCTCGCGCGACGATGGGCTCTATGCGGCAGTCAGCGAGGGCAGGCGGTTTGCCGGCATGGAGCACTGGCTGCCGTTCTTCTATGAGCGGCTGGAAACCGTGTTCGACTATCTGCCTGATGCGCCCGTGGTGTTCGACCATCTGGCACATGAGGCACTGGCCGAGCGCCATGCGCTGATCCTCGATCATTACGAGGCGCGCAAAAAGCAGGCCGACGGCGCCTTGAAGGATGCCGTGCCCTACAAGCCGGTGCCGCCGGATTTGCTTTATCTGTCGCCCGAGAACCTGATTGCCTCGCTTGGCCCGCGCGAAGCGATAGACTTCACCTCCTTCGACGCGCCCGATGCCGGTGCGAAAAAGGTGTTCCATGCCGGCTCGCGCCATGGTCGCAGCTTCGTCGAGGAACGCGCCGACCCTAACGCCAACGTCTTCGACGTCGTCGTAAAACACATTTCCGACGAGCGCGCTGCAGGCCGCCGTGTCATCGTCGCCGGCTGGACTGAAGGTTCGCTCGACCGGCTCGGCCAGATCCTGGCCGAGCATCACCTTGGCAACCTGAAACCGGTGGCGACGCTTGCCGAAGCCGGAAAGCTTGAGCCAGGGCAGGCGGGACTGGCCGTGCTGCCGCTCGAATCCGGCTTCGAGACGGAGAAACTGGTCGTCGTCGCCGAGCAGGACATTCTCGGCGACCGGCTGATCCGGCGCTCGAAGCGCAAGAAGCGTGCGTCCGACTTCATCGCCGAGGCTTCGGCATTGTCCTCAGGCGATATCGTCGTCCATGCCGACCATGGCATTGGCCGCTTCATCGGGCTGCGCACCATCGAGGCGGTCGGTGCGCCGCACGATTGCCTCGAAATCCACTATGCCGGCGACGATCGGCTGTTCTTGCCGGTGGAAAACATCGAGCTGCTGTCGCGCTATGGCTCGGATTCGGCCGAGGCGACGCTCGACAAGCTTGGCGGCGGCGCCTGGCAATCGCGCAAGGCACGGCTGAAGAAACGCCTGCTTGACATGGCCGGTCAGCTGATCCGCATCGCCGCCGAGCGGCAAATGCGGGCTGCACCGGCGCTGGTGCCGGCGGACGGCCTCTATGGCGAGTTTGCAGCGCGTTTCCCCTATGAGGAAACCGATGACCAGCAAACGGCGATCGATTCGGTCATGGATGATCTGGGCGCCGGAAAGCCGATGGACCGGCTGATCTGCGGCGATGTCGGCTTCGGCAAGACCGAAGTCGCGCTTCGTGCCGCCTTCATCGCGGCGATGGAAGGCTTTCAAGTCGCGGTGGTGGTGCCGACGACATTGTTGTCGCGCCAGCATTTCAAGACCTTCTCGCAGCGCTTCTCCGGCCTGCCGATCCGCGTCGCCCAGGCCTCGCGGCTGGTCGGCGCCAAGGAACTGGCCGAGACCAAGAAGGGCGTCGCCGAAGGCCAAGTCGACATCGTCATCGGCACGCACGCACTGCTCGGCTCCGCGATCTCGTTCAAGAATCTCGGCCTGCTGATCATCGACGAGGAGCAGCATTTCGGCGTCAAGCACAAGGAGCGGCTGAAGGATCTCAAGACCGACGTCCACGTTCTGACGCTGTCGGCGACGCCGATCCCGCGAACGCTGCAGCTTGCCTTGACCGGGGTGCGTGAGCTGTCGCTGATCGCCACGCCGCCGGTCGATCGCATGGCGGTGCGTACCTTCATCTCCCCCTTCGATCCGCTGGTCATCCGCGAGACGCTGCTGCGCGAGCGCTACCGTGGCGGCCATTCCTTCTATGTCGTACCGCGCATCAGCGATCTCGCGGAAATCCATGATTTCCTGCGCGAATCCGTGCCTGAGCTGAAAGTGGCGGTGGCCCATGGCCAGATGCCGCCCGGCGAACTCGACGACATCATGAACGCCTTCTATGACGGCCAATACGATGTGCTTTTGTCGACCACAATCGTCGAATCCGGCCTCGATATACCGACCGCCAATACGCTGATCGTGCACCGCGCCGATATGTTCGGACTGTCGCAGCTCTATCAGCTGCGTGGCCGCGTCGGCCGTTCGAAGGTGCGCGCCTATGCGCTGTTCACGCTGCCGGCCAACCGCAAGCTCACCGATACGGCCGAGCGTCGACTGAAAGTGCTGCAATCGCTCGATACGCTCGGCGCCGGTTTCCAGCTGGCCAGCCACGACCTCGATATCCGCGGCGCCGGCAATCTGCTTGGAGAAGAGCAGTCGGGCCACATCAAGGAGGTCGGCTTCGAACTCTACCAGCAGATGCTGGAAGAGGCGGTGGCCGAAGTGAAGGATTCCGGCGAGGTGCAGGACGGCGGCTGGTCGCCGCAGATCGCCGTCGGCACGGCGGTGATGATCCCGGAAAGCTATGTCCCGGACCTGCAGCTCAGGTTGGCGCTCTATCGCCGCCTTGGCGATCTCGAAAATACGGAAGAGATCGATGCTTTCGGCGCCGAGCTGATCGACCGGTTCGGGCCGCTGCCGGAAGAGGTAAAGCATCTGTTGAAGATCGTCTTCATCAAGGCGCTTTGCCGTAAGGCCAACGTGGAGAAGCTCGACGCCGGGCCGAAAGGCGTCGTCATCCATTTCCGCAAGCGGGAATTCCCCAATCCGGTCGGGCTGGTCAAGCTCATCGCCGAACAGGGCTCGCTGGCCAAGATCCGGCCCGACCAAAGCGTCGTCTTCAGCCGTGACTGGGCGACGCCCGAAAAGCGGCTGGCAGGCTCAGCGGTTGTCATGACGCAGCTGGCGCGGCTGGTGGAGAAGGCGGCGTAGCCGGGTGTCGCTGGTGCTCTGGACACAACCGCGCTGGCACTTTCGCCGCCGGCCGTCATTCGCCAGCGCTGAGATTCCGGTCTAGAATAGGAAATCGGCTTCGTGTATGGAGCCGCGACCCCACTTGGGGCGGATTGGCGGGCGATGGCGTCCGCCTGAAAGAGCGTTGGGTGCTTCGATGACGAAATGGTCGCCGAATTCGTGGAGAGCTAAGCCGATCCAGCAGGTTCCTGCCTATCCGGACCTTGTCGCGCTGAGGAACACGGAAACCCAGCTCGCTACCTTTCCGCCGTTGGTTTTTGCAGGTGAGGCACGCAAGCTGAAGAAGCAGCTTGCAGCCGTCGCTGCCGGTGACGCATTCCTTCTTCAGGGCGGCGATTGCGCCGAGAGCTTCGCCGAGCATGGCGCCGACAATATCCGCGACTTCTTCCGCGTCTTCCTGCAGATGTCGGTGGTGCTGACCTTCGCCGGCGCTCAGCCGGTGGTGAAGGTCGGCCGGGTCGCCGGCCAGTTCGCCAAGCCGCGCTCGTCCGACAATGAGACCAAGGGCGGTGTGACGCTGCCCAGCTATCGCGGCGACATCATCAACGGCATCGAATTCGATGCCAAGTCGCGCATTCCCGATCCTGCAAGGCAGGAGATGGCGTACCGCCAGTCGGCGGCGACGCTCAATCTTTTGCGTGCCTTCGCCCAAGGTGGCTACGCCAGCCTAGAGAACGTGCATCAATGGATGCTTGGCTTCGTCTCCGACAGCCCGCAGGGGGAGAAATACGAGTCGCTTGCCAACCGCATCACCGAGACAATGGACTTCATGAAGGCCGTCGGCATTACCTCGGAGACCAATTACGCATTGCGCGAGACCGATTTCTATACCAGCCATGAGGCGCTGCTGCTCGGTTATGAAGAGGCGCTGACCCGCGTCGATTCGACTTCGGGCGACTGGTACGCCACCTCCGGCCACATGATCTGGATCGGCGATCGCACGCGCCAACCCGACCATGCGCATGTCGAATATTGCCGCGGCATCAAGAACCCGCTCGGTCTGAAATGTGGGCCGTCGCTGACGCCAGATGGCCTGTTGCAGCTCATCGACCTGCTCAATCCGGAGAACGAGCCCGGCCGGCTGACGCTTATCGCCCGCTTCGGCTCGGACAAGGTCGCTGACCATCTGCCCAAGCTGGTGCGCGCGGTGCAGAAGGAAGGCCGCAGCGTGGTGTGGTCGTCGGATCCGATGCATGGCAACACCATCGAAGCCGCCGGCTACAAGACACGGCCGTTCGACCGCATCCTGAAGGAGGTGCAGACGTTCTTCGAGGTGCACCGCGCCGAAGGCACGCATCCCGGCGGCATCCACATCGAGATGACAGGCAAAAACGTCACCGAATGCACCGGTGGTGCCCGCGCCATCACCGCTGAAGAACTGCAGGATCGATATCACACCCATTGCGATCCGCGCCTCAACGCCGACCAGGCGATCGAGTTGGCGTTCCTGGTGTCCGATCTGCTCAAGAAGACCCACCCGGTCCAGCACAAGCAGGCCGTGAACGGCTAATACGATCTGAACTTTGATGTCATTGAAAAAGCGCCGGGCGAAAACCGGCGCTTTTTGTATTCAATCCCGCCGGTGTCGTATTTACTCGTGCCTAACGCGCGCAAAACTGGAATCCTGCCAAGCGATGGAAATTGTATCGGGAGGCCGACATGGCTGACAGTCACACCGGATCATGCTTGTGCGGGGCAGTGCGGTTCCACACACGAGGACCGCTGCGCGGTGTCATCTACTGCCATTGCTCGCAGTGCCGGAAGCAGAGCGGGCATTTCTATGCGGCGACCAACGTTGCCGACCGCGACATCACAATCACCGGCGCGGAGGGCATCACCTGGTACGAGGCTTCTTCGTTCGCCAGGCGCGGCTTCTGCAAGACATGCGGCTCTCTGCTGTTCTGGAAGCCGAGCGACGATGGCTACGTTTCGGTCATGGCAGGCCTGTTCGACGCGCCAACCGGGCTTCAAGGAGAATGCCATATCTTCGTCGGCGACAAGGGGGATTATTACGCCCTCGATGACGGGCTGCCGCAGTTCGAGAAGTCGACGCCGTCGATCAAGGTGGCGGGCGACTGATTTTGAAGAGTTCGCCTTATTCCCTTGGTCCAGCCATTGCGCTAATCCCCTGCCGGTGATTCCGAAGGGTTTTGGCATGCAGCGGCTGATCGACGCTTTTTACAATTCGGTGCGGGCGTTTCGCAAACTGGCCACCGGCGAGGCCGCCTTCCAGCTGGAGCTGACGCTGCTCGTGCTTGCCGTGCCGCTCGGCTGGTTCCTTTCGGAATCGTGGCGCGGCTATGCGCTGCTGATCGGCGCGGTGCTGCTCATGATCATGATCGAGGTGCTGAACACCGGCATCGAGGCGGCATGCGACGCGTTCAGCCGTGAATTCAACATCGATATCCAACTGGCCAAGGATTGCGGTTCGCTGGCGGTGCTGATTTCGGTGGCGATCGCTGCCGGCGTCTGGGGCATCGCCGTCATCGAGCGGATCCTCGGGGTACCGATCTGAGGTTTCAGACACTACATGCCGTCACCGCATTTCTCGTTTTGACCATGATCTTTTCCGAAAACCGGTACCACTTTTCGGGATCATGGTCTGAGGAAACCGATATGGCCGATGCCGCCGGATTTCTGCTGCTCGAACGTGAGGGCCTGCCGGACGATCTTCGCTGGCTGGTCGAGAAATATCCGCGCGAGGACTGGCAGGCGCATGCCAACATCCACGGCATGGCCAATATGTGGCTGCAGCGGCACGACATGTTCCGCGAGCTTGGCGGCATGCTCACCAACGGTATCGGCGATTATCGGGAAGGTAGGCTGAACGCGCCGGAATTCGCGCGCTGGTTCGCGCCGCGCCTCAACCATTTCCTCGGCAATCTCGACGGCCACCACAATGTCGAGGACCATCATTATTTTCCGGTCTTCGCCAGGGCCGAGACCCGTCTGAAGCGCGGCTTCGAGATTCTCGATGCCGATCACCACGCAATCCATGAGGGATTGGAGCGCAATGCCCAGGCGGCAAATGCCTTCATCCGCACGCTTCAGGAGAGCGAAGACAAACAGCGTTTCGCCGCCGATGCCTATGCTGACGAGAACAGCCGGCTGATCGCCATGTTGACCCGGCATCTTGCCGACGAGGAAGACCTGATCATTCCGCTGATCCTCGAGAAGGGTGATCGCGCGCTCGGCATTGATTGACGATCAGCTTCCCTTGTGGAGTTCCTTCTTGGCGACGATATGGGCGGCGAGCCAGCCGAGGATGGCCACAACGAGGCCGATTGCCAGAGCGATCAGCAACCGCTCGTGGCGGGCCAGCGCCTGGCCGACGATGTGCTCCGCGCCCAGCCCGAAGACATAACCGACAGTGCAGAACAGTGCCGCCCAGACTACCGACGAGATGGCGTTGAGGATGATGAAGCGCGCCGCGGCGATGCCCGACAGCCCGGCCGCGATTCCGCCGACCAGTCGCAGGCCATAGATGTAGCGGTTCGACAGCACGAAAATGTTGGGATGAGAGGTGACAAGGCGGTAGGCGTGGCTGAAGCCCGGCCGGGCTCGGAGCCTGATCACGAATTTATGATCGGCGAAGCTCCGTCCCAAGATGAAGAAGAACGTGTCGCCAGCGAAGGCGCCGAGCGCGGCGGCGAGAAACGCCTGCCACGGGACGAAGACATGCTGATGCGCGAAAAAACCGCCAAGAATTGCGGCGCTTTCGCCCTCGGCGACACAGCCCAGAAAGACCGCGACCAATCCATATTGCTCAATGAGACGATGGATGACTTCCGTCATGAAGACGTTCGCTGCTTCGACAGAATGTCGTCGATGCGCTTCACCTGCTCGGCCAGCCGGGCAATCTCGTCTCGCATGCCGATGATCTGGCTGTGGCGCAGTTCGTCGAGCTTTTCGTGCAATGCCATAATCTCGATCTCGGCCTTGAGATTAACCTCATAGTCGTGGGCGGCGTCGATTCGATCGCGCTCCGTCTGGCGGTTCTGCGCCATCATGATCACTGGCGCTTGCAGGGCGGCGACCATGGAAAGCACGAGATTGAGGAAGATGAAGGGATAGGGATCGAAGGCGGCGCGCGACAAGAGCCAGACATTGCCTGCCGTCCACAGGATCAGGAAGCCAATGAATGCCAGGATGAAGGACCACGAGCCGCCGATCCGGGCGATGGTGTCGGCCAGGCGATCTCCAAATGTCTGGTGAAAGGCGACGGCCTTGTTGGTGTCCTTGGAGATCGTGGTGCGCTCGAGCGTAGATTGCAGCACCCGGCTTTCGAGCGCGCTGAGGCCGTCGGGCTTTCGCTTCAGCCAGCGGTTTGCCATGTCCTCGATCGTTTTATTCATCGTCGCCTCCGTCGTCAGCGATGAGGTAGAAGCTGCCGGTTCATACGGGAAGTGGTAGATTGACGCGATGGGGTCAGGAAACAATGATGGATTTTCGGAAAATTCGCGTCCGTGCAGCGAAGCGCAAAGGCGGTGAGGCAGCGCTTACGTCGCTGCTGGGTCCCATGCCCGACAATGCCGCGGTGGCAAAGATTACAGACGACCGGATCCTGTCGACCATGGCCGAGCGGGTTTTTGCCGCCGGCTTTGTCTGGCGCGTCATCGAGCAGAAATGGCCGGGTTTCGAGGAAGCATTTCTTGGCTTCGAACCGAAGCGGCTGCTGTTCCAGCCTGACGATTTCTGGCACGATCTCACCGCTGACAAGCGCATCGTGCGCAATCCGCAGAAGATCAAATCCGTACGCGACAACGCAGCCTTCGTCGAGCGCGTCTCGAAGGAGCATGGCAGCTTCGGCACGTTCCTGGCCAATTGGCCGGCGGATGACCAGGTCGGGTTGATGGCCTATCTCAGCAAGCATGGCAGCCGGCTCGGCGGCAATACTGGCCAGTATTTTCTGCGCTGGCTGGAGTGGGACGCCTTCATCGTCTCGGCCGACATGGCGGCAGCGCTGCGTGACGCCGGGCTCGACATTGCGCAGAGCCCAACGTCGAAGAAGGATCTGGGCAGGATCCAGGCGCAGATCAACGCCTGGGCGGCGGAAACCGGGCTGCCGCGCCGACACATTTCGCGCATTCTGGCAATGTCGATCGGCGAGAACCATCCGCCGGAAGCCTTGCGCGAATATATGGGCGAATAGGATCGACTGTTTGGTCCAAACGAACGCCATTGCCCGACGAATTTTGCCGCGCTAAACCCACGGGCATGACAGACAAGACCGCTCCAGACATATTGCGCATCGCCGTCGCCCAGCTCAATCCGACGGTCGGCGACGTCGCCGGCAATCTTGCCAAGGCACGCGAGGCGAGGGCGGATGCCGCCCGCCAAGGCGCCGACCTCGTGCTGTTTACCGAGCTTTTCCTTTCCGGCTATCCGCCTGAGGATCTGGTGCTGAAGCCCGCCTTCCTGAAGGCCTGCGAGCGGGCGGCGGAGGATTTCGCCGGCGATACCGCCGACGGCGGCCCGGGTTTCATTATCGGCACGCCGTTGAAGCGCAAGACCGGCACCCACAATTCGATCATCTTTGCCGATGGCGGCAAGATCCTTGCCGAACGCTACAAGCTCGATCTGCCGAATTACGGTGAGTTCGACGAGAAGCGCGTCTTCCAGGCCGGCCCCGAGATCCAGGGGCCGGTCAATTTCCGCGGCGTGCGCGTGGGAGTGCCGATCTGCGAAGATATCTGGGGCGAGGTTGCCGTCTGCGAGACGCTGGCCGAAAGCGGCGCGGAAATCCTGCTGGTCCCGAACGGCTCGCCCTATTACCGCGGCAAGGTCGATGTCCGCCACCAGATCGTCATCCGCCAGGTCATCGAATGCGGACTGCCGATTATCTATGCCAACCAGCTTGGCGGCCAGGACGAGCTGGTTTTCGATGGCGCATCGTTTGCCATAGGTTCTGACAAGACGCTGGCCTTCCAGATGAGCCAGTTCGAGGAGACGGTCAACGTCACCACCTGGAAGCGAAAGAATGACATCTGGGTCTGCTCTGACGGACCGATGTCGAAAATCCCTGAAAAGGAAGAGGCCGACTATCGCGCCTGCATGTTGGGCCTGCGCGACTACGTCAACAAGAACGGTTTCAAGAATGTCGTGCTCGGCCTCTCCGGCGGCATCGATTCGGCGATCTGCGCGGCACTTGCCGTCGATGCGCTCGGCGAGGAACGGCTGCGCGCCGTGATGATGCCTTACCGCTACACTTCTAAGGACTCGCTGAAGGATGCCGAGGACTGCGCCCGCGCGCTCGGCTGCCGCTACGATATCGTGCCGATTTTCGAGCCGGTCGAAGGTTTCCTGCACGCGCTGACGCAGCTTTTCGAAGGCACCAAGGAAGGCATTACCGAGGAGAACCTGCAGAGCCGTGCACGCGGCACCATCCTGATGGCAATTTCCAATAAGTTCGGCTCGATGGTCGTCACCACTGGCAACAAGAGCGAGATGTCGGTCGGCTACGCTACGCTCTACGGCGACATGAATGGCGGCTTCAATCCGATCAAGGATCTTTACAAGATGCAGGTCTATGCGTTGTCGCGCTGGCGCAACGCGCATGTGCCGCCGGGCGCACTCGGTCCGTCCGGCGAGGTAATCCCGAACAATATCATCGACAAGGCGCCCTCGGCAGAGCTCCGTGAGAACCAGACCGACCAGGATTCGCTGCCGCCCTATCCAGTGCTCGATGACATATTGGAGTGTCTGGTCGAGAACGAGATGGGCGTCGATGAGATCATTGCCCGCGGCCATGACCGGGCGACGGTGGCCCGCGTCGAGCACCTGCTTTACGTCGCCGAATACAAACGCCGGCAGGCGGCGCCCGGCGTGAAGATCACCAGGAAGAATTTTGGCCGCGACCGCCGCTATCCCATTACCAACCGGTTCAGGGATGGCGGGTAGGCAATTGGCCTGCGTAACGGTTTAGCCATGGCCAACTTTGAGATCAGCTTCGACCTGTCGCGGATCGACTTCCGGGCGACGTCCGACATTTTGAAGGAGAGCTATTGGGGCAGCGGCCGCAGCGATGAACTGCACCGCCGCGCCTTTTCCAACTCGCTTTGCGTCGGCGCCTATGTCGCCGGCAATCAGGTCGGCTTTGGCCGGGCGATTTCCGACCGTGCGGTATTTGCCTATCTAGCCGATGTCATCGTGTGGCCCGAGCATCGTGGACAAGGCATCGGAACCCGGCTTGTCCAGGCGCTTATCGATCATCCGGATTGCAAGACTGTCACCCACTGGAGCCTGTCAACCAACGACGCACACTCCATCTACGAGAAGCTCGGCTTCAGGCCTTCCACGGACGGCCGCTATATGCGCCTCGACCGTATCCCGGCAATTTGAACAGAGGCCTCACACAACCGGCTGTTGTTGCAAAATCGCCGCACTGGTTGGACCAGATGCGCTTTCGGCTATCTACTGACTTGGCGCGGCGTTGAGGCGTCTCTATAAACGCCTCTCCGCGATTCCCCTTCAGGAGGAACCGAATGCCAGGATTTGACATCGTTATGCGAGGCCGCGAAGCCTAGGTCTTGGTCAGTGCGCCGCGAGATAGCCTCGCGGCAAGGCTGAACCAAGGCAGGTATTTCGCCGCTGCCGGTCGCCGCCCCTCTACGGGGCCGCCAAATACGCCGAACCTCCGCATCTCCGGGCGCCAAACGGCGCCAACGCGGTTTTTTCAATTTCTACTTTCGTGGGATCGGGCTCGTTTGCGCCCGAATGACATCATGGCTCGTTTTCGAATAGATTTGCGCGCGGGCGCCTTCCGCAGCGTTCTTGGCTTCACGCTCAGCCATTGGCGGCGTCAGCCGTGGCGGCTTGCCGGCATTATGGGCACGTTCCTGCTGTCGACCTTGGCCGACGTGCTGACGCCGCTCTATTCCGGCCGGCTGGTCGATGCCGTCGCCAGCAGTGCTGCGGCCGACGATGTTGCGTGGAACGCGGCGACAGCTGCCTTTTCGATGCTGGTGGCCCTGGCGCTCACCGGTGTCGTGCTGCGCAATCTCGCCTTCATGGCCATTGTCGAGCTGACGTTGAAGATGATGGCGGATATCGCCGCCGACGCCTTCCACCGCGTCCAGCGCTTCTCCACCGACTGGCACGCCAACAGCTTCGCCGGATCGACGGTGCGCAAGATAACGCGCGGCATGTGGGCGCTCGACCTGCTCAACGACACGATCCTGATCGCGCTGCTGCCATCGGTCGTCATGCTCGTCGGCTCGACGCTGCTGCTCGGCTGGTTCTGGCCGCTTATGGGTGCTGTCGTCGCCACCGGTTCGGTTCTGTTCATAGCGGTGACGACGATGCTGTCGCTTGGCTATGTCGCGCCCGCGGCAAGGCTTGCCAATGCGTGGGACACACGGCTTGGCGGCTCGCTGGCCGATGCGGTGAGCTGCAATGCCGTGGTCAAGGGTTTTGGCGCCGAGGAACGCGAGGAGACACGGCTTGCCGAGGTCGTCGCCAAATGGCGCGGCCGCACGCGCCGCACCTGGGTGCGCGGCACCGTCAACGGCACCACGCAAGGGACGATGCTGCTGCTTTTGCGGGCAGCGGTCATCGGATTCGCCCTGCTGTTGTGGTCGTGGGGACAGGCGAGCGCCGGCGACATCGCCTTCGTGCTGACCTCATTCTTCGTGCTGCAAGGCTATCTGCGCGACATCGGCACGCATATTCGCAATCTGCAGCGCTCGATCAACGACATGGAGGAACTGGTCGACTTCCAGTCCGAACCACTCGGCATCGAGGATCGGCCCGGTGCCAAACCGATCCGGATCACCGATGGCCGTATCACCTTCGACAATGTCACGTTCCATTATGGCAGCCATCGCTTGCCGCTCTATCGCGACTTTTCGGTGGATATCGCGCCGGGCGAGCGCGTCGGGCTGGTTGGCCATTCGGGTTCCGGCAAAACGACGTTCGTCAAGCTGATCCAGCGCCTCTATGACGTGACTGCCGGAAATATCCTGATCGACGATCAGGACATTGCCGATGTCGCGCAGGCGTCGCTGCGCGCACAGATCGCAAATCGTCCAGCAGGACCCGATCCTGTTCCACCGGTCGCTGGCCGAAAACATCGCCTATGCCCGGCCGGCCGCCACGCAGGCCGAGATCGAGCACGCGGCGCGGTTGGCCAGCGCGCATGACTTCATCGCCAATTTGCCGAAAGGCTATGGCACGCTGGTCGGCGAGCGTGGCGTAAAGCTATCGGGTGGTGAGCGTCAGCGGGTCGCAATCGCACGCGCCTTCCTTGCCGATGCGCGCATTCTCATCCTGGACGAGGCAACGTCGAGCCTCGATTCGGAATCGGAGGTGCTGATCCAGCAGGCGATGGAGCGGTTGATGGTCGGCCGCACGACGCTGGTCATTGCCCACCGGCTGTCGACGGTGCGGGCGCTGGACAGGCTTTTGGTGTTCGATCGCGGCCGCATCGTGGAAGAGGGCTCGCATGACCAGCTGATCCGGCTGCAAGGCGGCATCTACCGCCGGCTGTTCGAACGCCAGGCGCTTGAGCTGACCAAAGGCCTGGTGATCTGACGGTTGCGGCGCCGCGCGTCTTGATAGACGTGCGGCGCTGCAGTCTTTTCTTCGCCTTTGTCATGTTCTATGTCTGCCGCCGAGCGCGGGGGCGCGTCTTGTCAACAGCAAAACCATCCGGTACGCCCTCGCTCATGACAGTTACCGTCCGTTTCGCCCCGTCACCGACCGGCCGCATCCATATCGGCAATGCGCGCACTGCTTTGTTCAATTGGCTGTTTGCCATCAAGAACAAAGGCCGCTTCATCCAGCGCTTCGACGACACCGACGTTGTCCGTTCGACGCAGGAATTTTCCGACGCCATCCTTTATGACCTGCATTGGCTGGGCATCTTCCCCGATGCCACGGAGTATCAGTCGCGGCGGGTCGAAATCTATGATGCCGCACTGGAAAGGCTGAAGGAGGCCCGCCTCGTCTATGCCTGCTATGAGACGCCTGAAGAGCTCGACCTGAGGCGCAAGGTGCGCCGCACGCGTGGCCTGCCGCCAGTCTATGGCCGCGAGGCACTGACGCTGGCACCCGAGCAGGTCGCGGAATATGAGGCCGATGGCCGGCGGCCGCACTGGCGCTTTCTGCTGCCCAACTTCAGCAGTGATCCGCTGCAGCCGGAGCGCACCGAAATTCACTGGAACGACCTGGTGCGCGGCGAGGAGACCGTCGACCTCGCCTCGCTTTCAGATCCGGTTCTGCGGCGCGAGGATGGCACCTACCTCTACACGGCGCCTTCGGTGATCGACGACATCGAGATGGGCGTCAGCCATGTCATTCGTGGCGACGACCACGTCACCAATACCGGCGTCCAGATAGCCCTGTTCCGGGCACTTGGCGCGGAGCCGCCAGTGTTCGGCCACCACAATCTCCTGACAACGGCATCAGGCGAGGGGCTTTCCAAGCGCACCGGCGCGCTGTCCATCCAGAGCCTGCGTGAGAGCGGCATAGAGCCAATGGCGGTCGCTTCGCTGGCGGTGCTCGTCGGTACCTCGGAAAACGTCGTGGCGGTGCCGACGATGGCTGAACTTGCCGAGCGCTTCGATCCGGCGGCAACATCGAAATCCGCCGCCAAATTCGATCCGGATGAGCTCTTCGTGCTCAACCGCACGCTACTGCACCACATGCCGTTTTCCGAGGCGCGTGACCGGCTGATCGTGCTCGGCATCTCCGGCGAACAGGCCGAGCCTTTCTGGCTAGCGGTGCGCGGCAATCTCGATAGGCTGGCCGATGCGGCGATCTGGTGGCGTACGCTTCGAGACGGTCCAGAGGAGCCGGCGGAGTTTTCCGACGATGACCGCGACTTTCTTCGCCAGGCGTTCGAACTGCTGCCGGAGGAGCCTTGGAACGGCACGGTCTGGAAGGACTGGACCGGCAAGATCCGAGCGGCGAGCGGCCGCAAGGGCAAGGCGCTATTCATGCCGCTCAGGCTGGCGCTTACGGGACAGCCTTCGGGTCCGGAGCTTGCAGATCTGTTGCCGCTGCTGGGTCGGGAAGGAACGTTGGCCCGACGACCCTGACCTTGCGCTGCTCAGGCGGCGGCAACGATGTCGGCGAGGGCACAGGTTTGGCGGCAAGCCGTCTGATCGCCTCGCGGTCGAGGCCGCCTTCCGAATTGGCCAAGGTCTCCGGGTCGGCGCCCGCATTAGGCCTGGCAACCGGCAGCGGAATGAACGGAGTGGCCCCCACGTTTGCTTCGGATTGTTCCGGGCTGGGCGGGGGCGGGTTGCCGGCGATGATTTCGAAATTCTGCGCGGCGTTGCAGCCGCAGGCCGGCGGCCGCGGCATGTCGGACTGCTTGTAGAGGTAGGCCGTCGGCAGTTCGATATAAGGCCTGCCGGTCACTGAAGACGTCATGGACGCCGAATCGTCGTTCATGCCGCGCGTGTAGAAAACCTGCATTTCGGTGCCGGGGCAGCTCGATTCGCAATTCTTCTGGTCGCGCTCGAAATCGCCCAGCGAGGCCGCATTCGACATCGGGAAGAAATAGCCGTCGCAGGTCCGCACGCACATGGTGCGGAATTCGCCTCGCGGCTGGCCCAACTCATCGGCGTTGTTGAGCAAGGTGCGGATGTTGCGCGGCTGACTTAATTCTTCAGCCTGGTCGGGCTCTTCGGGCTGACTGCCCAAAAGCTGGTCGGGCAGGTTTCGCTTCCCGTTTTCGCGGCTGGCTTCGCGAACCGGTGCGAGCGTCGGCGACGCCGCATCATCGCGGCAGCCATTGGCGTCAAGCAAGGTCAATATGCGTGCCCGATCGCGTCGCGAACCACCGCCGGCAAGATCAGCGCGCTTGGCCTGCAGGGCATCGAGATTGGCTGCCATGCGATCGATGGTGGCGTCGAGTGCTGCGCATGTGTTGGCGTTGCGGCGAGACAGCGAAAAGCCGCAGCCGGCGCTGCTGGACCGGCTGACGGCCTTTGAAATCTGCTGGCGCTGCCGGACGATCGCGTCGTCATATTTCCTGAGCAAGGCCGGTTTGCCGCCGCCACCACGAGAAGCGGCGGCAAGATCGGCTTCAAGCTGGCGGCAGAGGCGCGGAGCGGCCTGCGCCTGAGTGACGGCAATGCCGCACAGTAGCAGGGCGCCGAGCAGCGCGGCGGCCCGCGTCAGCTTCCAACTTGCGCCCGTCATCCCTCCGAAACTCCGCCTGCCTATCGTTCAGAAAGCTACCGCGCTTGGGGTTAACCGTTTGTTTAGCATACCGCTGATTCCGGCTTCAGCCCAAATCGGCGATAGCTTGCGCCTGTGCGCAGCTTCGACCACGACCATGCTGTCATATTTACCACGCCCCACGACGTATTCGGACAGAGCCAGAACCGCGACATCCTGGCGTTGCACGAAAAAGGCGTATTCGCCCAGAAGAATGCCTGGATTCAGTAATGCCCGGAGGCTTGGCATGACCGCGATTACCCGTCGAGCCGCACTGCAGTTTGGTCTTTTGTGCCTGGCGATGCCGCTCGCCATGGCGCAGGAAAAGCCCGTCACGCCGGACTGGGGCACCAAATTGGTCGAAGCTGCCCGTGAGCAGATCGGCGTCACCACGCTCTACGATCCGACCTATACACGCTTGGCCTATCCGGGCGGGGACGTTGAGCCCGAGCGGGGTGTGTGCACGGATGTCGTGATCCGCGCGTATCGCCGCGCCTTCGATGTCGATCTGCAAAAATTGGTGCATGAGGATATGCGGGCCAATTTTGCCGCCTATCCGAAGGCTTGGGGCCTGAAAGCGCCCGACCGCAACATCGACCACCGCCGTGTGCCCAATCTTGCGGTCTATTTCGAGCGGCGCGGTGCTGCCTTGCCCGTCAGCCA
The DNA here is from genome assembly GCF_040320265.1 of Mesorhizobium sp. M0751. Classification (NCBI taxonomy): domain Bacteria; kingdom Pseudomonadati; phylum Pseudomonadota; class Alphaproteobacteria; order Hyphomicrobiales; family Phyllobacteriaceae; genus Mesorhizobium; species Mesorhizobium sp. M0751. Next base: position 145,159 of record NZ_JAMYPH010000006.1, on the reverse strand, counting down.
AGACCCCGCCGACTATCGACCTGGGGATCTCGTCGCCCAGATGCTGCCCGGCAACCTGTCACATATTGCCATCGTGTCGTCCAATCGCTCCACTTTGGTGCCGACAAGAAGGCTGGTCATTCACAATATCGGCGGCGGCGCCAGGGAAGAGGACACTTTGTTTGCTTTCAGGCAGATAGGGCATTTCCGGTTCAAGCCAGTCTGAGAAAGCCCATGGTTAGCCCAGTTCAACGATTGCCTGCGCCTTATGCGCAGCTTCGACCACGGCCAGTGCGGTCATGTTGACGACGCCGCGCGACGTGACCGACGGCGTTAATATGTGCGCCGGGCTGTCGGTGCCGAGCAGAATCGGGCCGACATGCAGCGCGTCCATCATCGTGCGCAGCGCGGTCAGCGTGATGTTCGCCGAATCGAGATTGGGAAACACCAGCAGATTGGCTTCACCCTTCAGCCGCGAATGCGGATAGACGCGCTGGCGCAGCTGCTCCGACAGTGCCGAGTCGGCGTGCATCTCGCCGTCGCATTGCAGGTCGGGCGCGATGCGCGCCAGTATCGCTGCCGCCTGCCGCATCTTCATGGCACTTGGCGAATCGCGGGAGCCGAAATCCGAATGCGACAGCAGCGCTGCCTTGGGCTCGATGCCGAAACGCTGAATTTCCTCGGCCGCCAAAACGGTCATTTCCGCAATTTCTTCGGCGGTCGGATCGACGGAGACATGGGTGTCGGTGAGGAAAATGATGCCGCGCTGCGAGATCAGCATGGAAAGCGTCGACAGGTCGCGATCCCTAATGCCGGCGCGCGGCCCGATGATCAGCGTGACGTTGCGCAAATGGCGCTCGAAACGGCCTTCGAGGCCGCAGACCATGGCGTCGGCGTCGCCGCGCTTCAGGGCAAGGGCCGCGATCACCGTATTGTCGGTGCGCACCATGGTGCGCGCCGCTTCCGTCGTCACGCCACGGCGGCCGGCAAGCTCGATCAAAAGGTCGACATAGTGGCGGTAACGCGGATCGTCTTCCGGGTTGATCAAGCCGAAATCGACGCCGGGCTTGATGCGCAGCCCGTAGCGCTTCAGCCGCACCTCGATGACGTGCGGGCGGCCGATCAGGATCGGTTCGGCAATGCCTTCCTCGAGCACGACCTGCGCGGCGCGAAGCACGCGCTCGTCCTCACCGTCGGCATAGATGACGCGCTTGGCGCTCGACGTCTTGGCCATCGAGAACACCGGCTTCATGACCAGGCCGGAGCGGAAGACGAAGCGGTTCAGCTTGTCGACATAGGCGGCGAAATCGGTGATCGGCCGTGTCGCGACGCCAGTCTCGCAGGCTGCCTTGGCGACGGCAGGGGCGATGCGCAGGATCAGCCGCGGATCGAAAGGCGAGGGGATCAGGAACTCTGGACCAAAGATCGGCGTCTCGCCGGAATAGGCACGCGCGGCAACGTCGGATGGCTCCTCACGGGCAAGCGCCGCAATCGCTCGCACGGCGGCCATTTTCATCTCTTCATTGATAGCGCTCGCACCGCAATCCAGCGCGCCACGGAAGATGTAAGGAAAACAGAGTACGTTATTGACTTGATTGGGGAAATCGGAGCGGCCGGTGCAGATCATCGCGTCGGGTCGCGCCGCCCGTGCCGCTTCCGGCATGATCTCGGGATTGGGATTGGCCAGCGCCAGGATCAGCGGCTTGGGCGCCATGTGATGGAGCAGTTCCGGTTTCAGTACGCCGGCGGCAGACAGGCCGAGAAACACGTCGGCGCCGGGCAGAACGTCGGCCAGCGTACGCGCCTCGGTGTCCTTCACATAGGGGTCTTTCCAGCGGTCCATCTCCTCGACGCGGCCCTTATGGGCGACGCCAAACCGGTCGGTGACCCAGATGTTTTCGACCCGTGCGCCGAGCGAGACCAATAGGTTGAGGCACGCAAGAGCGGCAGCGCCGGCGCCCGACGTGACGATCTTGATGTCGGAGATCGACTTGCCGGCGAATTCCAGCCCGTTGAGCACGGCGGCGGCGACGATGATGGCGGTGCCGTGCTGGTCGTCATGGAAGACCGGTATGCCCATGCGGGCTTTCAACTGCTCCTCGACTTCGAAGCATTCTGGCGCCTTGATGTCTTCCAGGTTGATGCCGCCGAAGGTTGGTTCCAGCGCCGAGATCGTCTCGACCATGCGCTCGATGCCCGGTGCGTCGATCTCGATGTCGAAGACATCGATGCCGGCGAACTTCTTGAACAGCACCGCCTTGCCTTCCATCACCGGCTTGGAGGCGAGCGGACCGATATTGCCGAGGCCCAGCACCGCCGAACCGTTGGTGACGACGCCGACAAGATTGGCGCGGGCTGTATAGTCGGCGGCGGTTGCCGGGTCGTCGCGGATTTCAAGGCAGGGGGCGGCGACCCCCGGCGAATAGGCAAGCGCCAGGTCGCGCTGATTGCCGAGCGGCTTCGTCGCCTGGATTTCAAGCTTTCCGGGACGGGGGTGCTTATGGAAATAGAGCGCTGCTTGGTCGAGGTCGGATCGGGCCGCCTTCTTGCTTTCGCCTGTCATGACGGCCGCCTCCTCAGTTCAGTCCGTTTGGTGTTTTGAGTCTCTTAGCATGCAGCCGAGGCTTTTCGAGAGGTGATATGTCGCAAGCGCGAGCTTACGGCTTGCACCACCCGCCAGCCTGTACGGTCTGCCATTGAAATGTTGGGACGATAGGCGCGTTGCTGGAGCGAGCTGCGAGCCGAATGTCTGCTTCAGGTGGTTTGCGGACGATTAGGTATTCTTTCGCTAGTTCGCTGTGGGGCTGTTGCTCCTATAAAGTGCACGAAAGAAACTCTTGGAATAGCGGTCGTACCCAGCGGCAGCCCACTCGCCGACAAGTCGCTCTGTCGACGACACCCTACGCCGGTAGTCGACTGTTCGGCGGATGCCTCCTTCTTCCTCAAGCTCGATGTCCAGGTGCGTAAACTTTGGTGCCGCATCCGAAAACCTGAGATACATGTATGCAAACACCGCGATATGACGTTTACCCATTGATAAGCAACGATTTTCAATCGCCACCACCGCAGACTGGACCGTGGCGAAATCCTCCAGCCTAACCGCTCGTTCTAGACGAACGAAGTCAAGGAACAATCTCCTGTCGGTAATTGCAAGGTTGCCGTCGGCCGTGTCTCGAACCCCGTGCGACAGCAGTTTTTGCGTAACAAAGCGATAAATAGACGCCATTCGCCGGTCTCATTTCCATCTGCGAGGCGGGACATAACATACGGACTAACCCTAGTTGTGAACTGGCCGCCGTTTTGAGCATAATGTTGTCCTGTTTCGGCTTGCCTGAGGGCATCCGTTTCCCGCCGTTTCCAGCGGATACCAAGCCTTGGATTCTGCCATTAAAACGCGCTGACGTAGAGGCCGCCATCGACCGGTATGTTCTGTCCGGTCAGGTAACCGGCGTGAACCGAGCATAGGAAGGCGCAGATCTGGCCGAATTCCTCCGGCGTGCCGAGTCGCTTGGCCGGAACGTTGGCCGCGGCCGTGGCTTTGCGCGCGGCGGCGGCGGCCGGATCTTCGGGCGTGCCGGCCTCGTGTGGGCCGCGCAGCCGGTCGGTATCGAGTTTTCCCGGCAGCATGTTGTTGATCGTCACATTGCGGTCGATCACCGTGCGCGCGACGCCTGCCAGGAACGAGGTGAGGCCGGCGCGGGCTCCGGACGACAGGTCGAGGCCGGGGATAGGAACATAGACCGACAACGAGGTGATGTTGACGATGCGGCCGAAGCCGCGCGCCGCCATGCCGTCGATCACGGCCTGAACAAGCTCGACAGGGGTCACCATGTTTTGGGTCACGCCTTCGAGGATCTTTTCGCGGTCGAGCGCGCGGAAATCGCGGAACGGCGGACCGCCATTGTTGTTGACGAGGATGTCGGGATCGGGGCAGGCGGCAAGCAGCGCCTTCTGGACATCGGGGTTGGATACGTCGCCGACAATCTCGGTCACCTTGACGCCGAATTTCTCGCGCAGCTCGGCGGCGGTTTTGGCCAGCACGTCGGCGTTGCGGCCGTTGACGACCAGATCGCAGCCTGCCTCCGCCAGTGCCATGGCGCAGCCGCGTCCCAAGCCTTTGCTCGAAGCGCAGACGATGGCCTTCTTGCCGCGAATGCCGAGATTCATGGTGATTTTCTCCTCTGATTGCCGCGGCAACCTATCCGGATGGCTGGACCAATCGCAACCGTCATACGGTTGTTGCATGAATCTGGGCATAGCCTCACCGAAAGCAACGGTGACAAATGATGTCCGGCGCAGAGCCCCGCACTTTCCGCAGCATGTTCATCTCCGACGTCCATCTCGGATCGAAGGCGGCGAAGGCCGAGTTCCTGATCGATTTCCTGCGCCATCACGATGCCGATATCATCTATCTCGTCGGCGACATCGTCGACGGCTGGCGCCTGAGACGGAGCTGGCACTGGCCGCAGAGCCACAATGACGTCGTCCAGAAACTGCTGCGCAAGGCGCGCAAAGGTGCCAACATCACCTACATAGCGGGCAATCACGACGAGTTCGCGCGCCAATTCCAGGGCGTTCATTTCGGCGGCATCGTCGTTGCCGATCGCGCCATCCACGAGACCGCCGATGGCAAACGCCTTCTTGTCATTCATGGCGACCAGTTCGACACCGTCGTCCACAATGCGCGCTGGCTCGCCTATCTAGGCGACTATGCCTACGACGCGGCGATGCTGGTCAACCGCTTCATCACGCGCCTGCGCCAAGTGCTCGGCCTGCCTTACTGGTCGTTCTCGTCCTGGGCCAAGGTCAAGGTCAAGAAGGCGGTGAACTTCATCGGCTCGTTCCAGACAGTGCTGACCGAGGAGGCGCGCCGCTCGCATGTCGACGGCGTAATCTGCGGGCATATCCACCATGCCGCGATCGAAAGCTATGAGGACGTGCAATACATCAACACCGGCGATTGGGTGGAGAGCTGCACGGCGGTGGTCGAGCATTTTGACGGCCGGATGGAGATCCTGCACTGGGCCCATGTCCTGCCGGAGACTCCGGTCGGCAGCCAGGTGCTCGTGCCGATCGACATCAAGGGCAGGGCAGTCCAGGCGGCTTGACCAGACCCGGCCTCATCTCGCTTTAATCGGTTAGTCCAGCGGTTTCATCGATTTTTTGGCCGTGTTAAGCAGCGACAGGTGTGGCGGGCCGACCCGGCTGAATGCCGTGCCGACGGATCGCCTGTTAATGTCCTCGCTGCCGCCGCTTTCGCCCGAACAGCTCGTCAAGCCACGCCATTTCGAACTGCGCATGAGCTTGATTTTCTTTACGCTCTTCGTTCCGCTCGGGACGCATGTGCCGTATTTCCCGCTGTGGCTGCAGGCGAAAGGGTTTCACGCCGAGCAGATAGCCGTGATCCTCGCTGCACCGATGTTCCTGCGCGTGGCGACGACGCCTTTTCTTACTGCGCTGGCAGACAAAGCGAGCGACCGCGCCAATGTCTATGTTGCGCTGGTCGCCGCATCGCTGATCCTGTCCGCCGGCTACTTCCTGCCGCCGACCTACGCAACGGTACTTGCCGTGTCGTTGGCCCTGACGGTCGTCTGGACGCCGCATTCGCCGATTGCCGATTCGCTCGCCCTTTCAGGTGTTCGCCGCTTCGGCTCCAACTACGCGGGCATGCGCAAATGGGGCTCGATCTCCTATCTCTGTGCCAATCTCGCCGGCGGTTTCATCCTGTCGGCAAGCGGTGCCCAGGCTGTCCCGATGATCATCTTCGCGGCGCTGTGTGCCGCGCTGGCCGCCGGACTGATCGCGCCGCGCCTCGGCCGTCCGCGCCGCGCCTCGCCGCTTTCGGCGGCCGATATCCAGCAATCGGCACCGAAACTCCTCAACCGGTACTTCCTCTATTTTTCGACGGGCGTCGGGGTCATCACCGCCAGCCACGCATTTCTCTACGGCTTCGTGTCGATCTACTGGAAGTCGATCGGCATCAGCGATTCGGTTGTCGGGCTGCTGTGGGGGTGGGGAGTCGTCGCCGAGATATGCATGTTCGTCGTCTTCACCCGAGCTTTCGCCTCCTTCTCGGTCGTGTCGATCATGCTGATTGCCGGGACAGGCGCTATCGTGCGCTGGATTGCCTTCCCTCTGATCTGGCCGCTTGGGCTTGGCGTTGGCGGGTTTTTCGCGATCCAGACACTGCACGCCGTTTCGGTGGCGCTGGTGCTGATCGGCCTGCAAAAGATGATCGGTGAGACAATCGCGGAAGAACGCACTGGGGCGGCGCAAGGCATCGCCTATTTCTCCAACGGCTTCTTCATGGCCGTGACGACGCTCATTTCCGGTCCTCTTTACGACCGCTTCGGCGCGAATGGCTTCTTTGCGATGATCCCCATTGCCCTGACGGGCCTGGCGCTGATCGGGCTTGCGGCGCGTTCAGCCCCACAGCGCCGGCTCGGGCGGTGACACCAGCGAACCTTGGTAGACGAGACCGGGAACGCGGTCGCGGGCCAGCAGCAACGGACCATCGAGATCGACGAAATCGGCACCCTGCGCCAACAGCACGGCCGGCGCCATCGCAAGCGATGTGCCGACCATGCAGCCGACCATGACGCCAAGACCCAGTTCGCGGGCGCGGTCGCGAAGCACGAGTGCTGCGGTCAGGCCACCCGATTTGTCGAGCTTGATGTTGATGGCGTCGTAGAGGCCGACAAGCGCGTCGAGGTCCTTCGCCTCGTGCACGCTTTCGTCGGCGCAGATCGGCACCGGATGCGCGATGTGGCGAAGAATACCGTCATGTCCCGCCGGCAGCGGCTGTTCGATCAAGGCGATACCGTGCTCGGCGGCAAAGGCGAGGTTTGCGACGATATTGCCGTCATTCCAGCCCTCATTGGCGTCGAGAATGATTCGGCTGTCGGGTGCTGCCGCCGTCACTGCACGGATGCGGGCGATGTCGTTGTCGCCGCCGATCTTGACCTTGAGCAACGGGCGCTGGGCGTTGGCGCGGGCTTGCGCCGCCATCGCTTCCGGCTCGGCGAGCGACAATGTGTACGCCGTCTCGAGTGATCGTAACGGAACGGTTCGTATCGTATGCGACACCGGTGTTCCGCTGATCTTCGCCTCCAGATCCCAGAGCGCGCAGTCGATGGCGTTGCGTGCCGCACCCGCAGGCATGGCATCGAGCAGGGCGATGCGGCTGATGCCGTGCGCGATCTCGCTACGCATCGCTTCGATCGCGTCGCGCACACCCTCCATGGTCTCGCCATAGCGCTTGTAAGGGACGCATTCGCCGCGCCCTGTACCGCCGTTTTCGGTGATGACGCAGGAAATCACCTCAGCTTCGGTCTTCGAGCCGCGCGAAATGGTGAATGTCCCGGCGATGGGAAAGCGCTCGGCCTCGACCGAAATGACACGCGCCATATTTTTCTGCTCCGGCTGTGCAACAAGGAGGATGTCGGCAAATCGACAGGTCGGCCCCGTCAGGCTAAACAGGACGCCATGTTGACCATCCGCAAACGCGACGCAAGCGGCCCTGCCAAGGAGCCCGACCACCAGCCGCGCATCGCGATCGGCGAGGAGGGCGACGTTCTCGGCTGCGCTTTCTCGGGAACCTGGACGACACGCACAGTGGCGCTGGTCGACGCCGAGATGCGCAAGATCGAGAAGCGCAGCGGCTTCAAGACGCTGGCGCTCGACCTTTCACAAATCGAGAAGATGGACACTGCCGGGGCCTGGCTGATCGACCGCCTGGTCAGCAGCTTCGAAAAGAAGGGCGTCGAGATCACGACGCAGGGGCAAAGCGAGATTGCCTCGATCCTGCTTGGCGCCGTCGGTGATGCGGTTCGACGCGAGCCCGAATCAGGTCCGGCAAAGCCGCCCAACTTCATCATTCGTGGGCTCGAGGCGGTTGGCCGGCGTGTTTATGAGATGCGCGACGATTTCCTGGCCGCAATGAACATCCTCGGCGCCACGATACGCGGCTCGCAAATGAAGCTTGGCCGCGGCCATGGCGTCAATATGGCGGCGATCTTCAACCAGATCGATCGCATGGGCGTCGGCGCCATACCAGTGGTGGTGCTGATGTCGGCTATCGTTGGCGCAATCGTTGCCCAGCAAGGCGCCTATCAGCTCAGCTATTTCGGCGCCGACATCTTCGTCGTCGACCTGGTCGGCGTGCTGATCCTGCGCGAGCTCGGCGTGCTGATGACGGCGATCATGATCGCCGGCCGCTCCGGCAGCGCGATCACCGCCGAGATCGGCTCGATGAAAATGCGCGAGGAGGTCGATGCGCTGAAGGTCATTGGCCTCAATCCCATCGGCGTGCTGGTGTTTCCGCGGTTGGTCGCGCTGGTGATCGCACTGCCTTGCCTGACGATCATCGCCAACTTTGCCGCGCTGGGCGGCGGCATTCTGGCTGCGTGGCTCTACTCCGACATTGCACCGGCGGCGTTCATCGACCGGCTGCGTGTCGCCATCGATCTCAGCACCATCTTTGCCGGCCTGATCAAGGCGCCGTTCATGGCCATGATCATCGGCATAATTGCCTCGGTCGAGGGCATGAAGGTTGGCGGCAGCGCCGAATCACTTGGCCAGCATGTGACCGCCTCAGTGGTGAAGTCGATCTTCGTGGTCATTATCCTCGACGGGCTTTTCGCCATGTTCTATGCAGCGATCGAGTTCTGACATGGCGCTGCCGGGCACAAACACGACCAAGGTGGCCGAGAAAGCCAAAGAAGACGAGATCGTGCTGTCGGCGCACGACATCACGGTGTCGTTCGCCGACCAGGTCGTTCTCGACAAATTGACGCTCGATATCTGGCGCGGGGAGATTCTCGGCTTCGTTGGTGCCTCCGGTGCGGGCAAATCTGTTCTCTTGCGCACCATCCTTGGCTTGACGCGCAAGCAATCGGGAACAATCAAACTGTTCGGGGTCGACGTCGAGAAGGCAACCGAAAGGGAGCGCCTTCGCATCGACATGCGGCTTGGCGTGCTGTTCCAGCATGGCGCCCTTTTTTCAGCGCTGACGGTCCTCGAAAACGTCCAGGTTCCGATGCGCGAATATCTCGATTTGCCGAAGAAGCTGATGGACGAACTTGCCATGCTCAAGGTCGAGCTGGTCGGATTGCCTCCGGCTGCGGCGCAGAAATTCCCCTCTGAGCTCTCCGGCGGCATGATCAAGCGTGCCGCCTTGGCGCGCGCCCTGGCGCTCGATCCGGATATCGTTTTCCTCGACGAGCCGACGTCCGGGCTCGATCCGATCAGCGCGGCTGAGTTCGACGAATTGGTCGTCAAGCTGCGTGATACGATGGATTTGACCGTGTATATGGTCACGCACGATCTCGACACGCTGTTTACGGCGTGCGACCGCGTGGCGGTGCTTGGCAACAAGAAAGTGCTGGTCGAGGGCACGATCGACGACATGCTCAGGAGCGAGGAACCCTGGGTAAAATCCTATTTCCGCGGAAAACGCGCCCGGCAACTTGATCTTGCGACGCGCGCATAGCCATAAGTGAGCGATGGAAACCAGGGCCAACTACGTCATTGTCGGCATTTTCACGCTGGCCGCGATCCTCGCGGCTTTCGCTTTCGTCTATTGGACGGCGGCAATCGGCGAAAAGGGTGAGACGACGGTGCTGCGCGTGCGCATTCCAGGCTCCGCTTCGGGGCTTGGCCGTGGCAGCTTCGTGCTGTTCAACGGCGTCAAAGTCGGCGACGTGCGCCGTGTCTATATCGACGTCGACAATCCGACCGCTGCCATCGCCGACACCGAAATAGACCGGAATACGCCTATCACCAAGTCGACGCAGGCCGATATCGGGCTTGCCGGCCTCACCGGCCAGGCCAACATCGAGCTCAAGGGCGCCGACCCCAAGGAGCCAAAACTCCTCGACGAGGCGGAAAAGGAAGGCCGTGTCGCTGAGATCGTTGCCAACCCGTCGGCGGTCACCAACCTGCTGCAGACGGCGCAGAACATCTTCACCCGCGCCGACAAGGTCCTTTCGGAGCTCGAAGGCTTCACCAAGGATGTTCGCGGGCCGCTGACGCAGACCGTCAATAATGTCCAGACCTTCTCCGATGCACTGGCCAGGAATGCGGACGGCGTCGACAAGTTCCTGGCCAGCGTCAGCTCGCTGGCGGACGAACTGAAGGGTGTTTCGGGCAAGCTCGATGGCACCCTGAAGGCGGCGGAAGGGCTACTCAACGCCGTCGACAAGGACCAGATCAAGAGCATCGTCGCCAACGTCGACACGGTCACCGCCAATCTCAAGGAAACCAGCAAGCAGTTCGACACGGTCATCAAGAACGTCGACACGGCGGTCGGCTCGATCAACGACTTCGCCCAGAAGACGCAAGGCACGCTGGCCAAGGTCGACGGCGTTCTCGACGGCATCGATCCGGCTGAGGTTCGCACCGCGCTGGCCAATATCCAGAAGGCCAGCGAAAACGCCAACGAGGCTGCCGCCGACATCGCCAAGGTGACCAACAAGTTCGCCAACCGAGCCGACGACATCGACGAAACCATCAAAGACGCGCACCAGCTCGCAGGACGCCTCAACGATGCCTCGGTGCGAGTCGACGGTATCCTTGCCAAGGTCGACAAACTGCTCGGCTCCGGCCAGGCCGACGGCGTCATGGCCGACGCCAGAGCGACGCTGAGATCATTCAAGCAGGTCGCCGATACGCTGAACGCCCGCCTCGGTACCATCACCGACAATCTGGCGCGATTCTCGGGACAGGGGCTGCAAAACGTCGAAGCGCTGGTCCAGGACAGCCGTCGTTCGATCAACCGCATCGAGGAGGCGGTAACCGATCTCAGCCGCAACCCACAACGGATCTTGTCCGGCGGCGAGGGCGAGGTCCGGCAGTTCGACGGCAGGGTGCGCCGTTGACTTCGATCCCCGACCACCGCAAGAACATAGCTTGCAGATGCGCGTTGTTTCCACGATCCGGGGGGGATCGCGTTTGAAGTCGATCAGTTCAGGCGGCATAACATCGGGTGGGTCTAAGGTTGGGGCGGTGTTGCTGGCGCTTTCGCTAGCAAGCTGTGCGGCCTTGCCTGGCGGCGGACCGGCGCCGCTGGATACGTTCGAGCTTTCGGCGCCGTCGCTGGAAGCGCGTGCCCACAGCCGTCGCCAGATACTCATCGCCCAGCCATCGGCGCTCAAGGCGCTAGATAGCCAGAACATCGTCATCAAGCCATCGCCGCGATCGATCCAGTATCTCAAGGGCGCGCAATGGGCCGACCGGCTGCCGATGATCGTACAGGCGCGGCTGGCAGAGACGTTCCAGCGCTCGGGCAGCTTCACCGGCGTCGGCAAGCCAGGCGAGGGGCTGGCGATCGACTATCAGGTGATCGTCGAGATCCGCTCGTTCGAGGTGCGTGTCGATGGCGGCCAACATGCCGAGGTCGAGCTGTTCGTGCGCCTGTTGAACGACCGCAACGGTGAAGTGCGCGCTTCGAAGACGTTTAGCGCCATCGCGCCCGTTTCGGGCAATGGCAACCAGGCCTATGTCGGCGCGCTCGACGCCGCGTTCGGCGATGCGGCCGGGCAAATCGTCCGCTGGACCGATACGGTGATCTGACGCGGCCGGAACTGCCGGGCGCAGCTAGGATCAAACTCAATCATCTGACTGCCGCCAATGGCCGAGATGGGCGGTAAGTTTCCGTTCGGCTCATCTGCCAGGACGAGCACGTTGCGCCAAAAGAAGGCGAAGGCGTTGTGCGTCGGCTAGCGAGCTTCGTAACAGTTGCTCAACCGGACACGACAAGTGCCGACGGTCCAACTGATCGCTGATGGTTAATACGTCCTGGCCATGCTAAAATTTGACGCCCCCGACGTGGCCAAATCGGGGAATTGCGACCAGGTTACGACGCGGGAGGTCGATGGACAAACCACGAACAGACCACAGGGAGGAAGCAATGTTTCGGACACTAACTCATCTTGCATTCTTGACAGCGTCGATTGTTGCCCTGCCATCTTACGCGGCCATGGCCGACGACACACAGATTGCGCGCGGCGAATATCTGGCTACGATTGCCGGCTGCAGCGACTGCCACACACCCGGTTACTTCTTCGGGAAGCCGGACATGTCGCGCTTTCTTGGCGGTTCAGATGTGGGCTTCGAGATTCCTGGTCTTGGTGTCTTTGTCGCCCGCAATATCACGCCTGACAAGGAGACCGGTATCGGAAGCTGGACCCCGGAGCAGATCGTCACCGCGATCCAGACCGGCGAACGGCCGGACGGCCGCATGCTGGCGCCGATCATGCCTTGGCGCGATTTTGCGCATCTCACCGCGGATGACGCCATGGCGATCGCGGCATTCCTCCAAAGTGTGAAGCCGGTCAGCCATCAGGTTCCCGGCCCGTTCAAACCCGGGGAAACGGTGTCGGCTTTCATGATGCGGATTATGCCGCCGGGGGAAGCCGCAGCCGCTGCAACGAAGTAGGGCGGCTTTGATCGGAACGAGATTTCTCGCCGAATAGTGGGTGAATGTACCGCCTTGGAGATGGTGAGGCCGATATCGGAACGGCAGAAATGGGTCGAACTCGGTCGTTCAGAGTGTTTGGTTTTTGACCCTAGAGCATTCTGCCCAATGGTGTTACTTGGCACCGCAGAAATGCGGCTAAACAACAGATAGAGCAGGATGCCTCGTTCATTTGAACGCATCCTGGGCTGTCGCTTCATGTGTTGATAGGATGAAGATCGGCACGGCGCGAAAAAGGCGGGAAATTCCCGCCTTTTTCATGCTCCATTGTCGCCTGATCAATGCAGGCGGCCGCTGGCGTGGGCCAGCATGGTGTAGACCTTGCCGGTATCCGAGGTCAGGTAGGTCTGCGCCATGATGTTGTCGCGGTCGTTGCGCGACACGTCCTTGAGCAGCTTTTCGAAATCGTCGCAGTAACGATCGACAGCTGCGCGGAACTCCGCCTCCGACTGATATTTGCGGCGGATTTCGTCGAACGTCTGCTGGCCCTTCAGCGTGTAAAGTCGGCGCGTGAAGACGTCGCGCTCGCCGCGCCGGTAGCGGTTCCACAGCTCGATCGAGGCATCGTGATCGATGGCGCGTGCGATATCGACCGAGAGCGAGTTCAGCGATTCCACGACATGAAGCGGCGAACGCGCGGCGGGAGCCGGGCGCGGCGCTTCGGCGGGCGCTGCCGGCTTGGCGTCGTCTTCGCGCGATGCACCGGTCAGGAGGTCACGCACCCAACCGCCCTGCGGCGTGCGGCCGTTGGGGTCGCGCTGGCGCGGCGCTTGGTCTGCGGGACGTTCGAGGTCGAGCGTACCGCGCAGCGCCGTCTCGCCCGCAGGTGCCTGCGGTGCACGGCGCTGTTCGGGAGCCGGAGCCGGGCGACGTGGCGGTTCGGCGGCGCGTGCGGCAGGCGCTTGCGGCGCCGGACGCAGGTTGCGCTGTTCCGAACTGTCGGTGCCGCGCCCAGATTTGGCAACGATTTCAGAAAGCTCCTTCAGCGCGTTGATCTGCTCGGAAACGGCACGGCGGATAGCCGTGGTTGATTCCTTTGCCTCTTCCGGCATCTCGATGACGCCCTTCTTGAGCTCGGCGCGGGTGAGGTCGAGCTCGCTCTTGATCGAGCCGGCGGTACGCCGCATCTCCTCGGTCGCATCGGCAAATCGCTTGGTAGCCGAATCGACCACTTCGGAAATCGCGGTACGGATCTTGTCGGCCGATTCCAGCGTCTTGCCTTCGGCGTTCTGCAGCGTCTGGCCGACCAGATTCTCGAACGAGCGCATGACCCTTTCGAGATCTTCCGACTTCTTGACAAGGCCGACGGCGAGGTCCTCCAGCGACGATTGCCTTTCGAGCGTGTGCTCGAGATTGCTCTGGGCCGAGCTCAACAGGTCCGAGGCACTGGAAAGCAACCGGCTGTGCTCGTCGAACTTGGTGGCGATTGAAGCAACCTCGCGCAAGGTCGACGACGACAGCTCGGTGAGCCGCGTCGTGTTCGAATCGACCAGGCGCGCCGAACTGGCGAAGGTCTGCGCGGTCTTTTCCGTGGTCGCGGCGAAGCTTTGCGTGCTGCCGGTCAGGCGTTCGTCGACCTGGCCGAGATTGGTCGCCGCCTGCTCGATCAACTGACCGAGCTGCGAGCTGGAGGTGGTCATGCGGCCGATGAGGTCGGCAACGCTGTCGGCAAGCGTCGAGCGCGCACCTTCGACGGCCGACAGGGTTTCGGCCGTACGGCTGGCGAGGGCGTCGACGAGGGCAGCGTTTTGAGTGCGCAGCTTCTCGGTCGCACGTTCGGTGACCTCTTCCATGCTCTTTTGCAGCTCGGAGCCGCCCTGGGCGAAGCGCTCGACCAGAGGCCGTGCCGTCTCGTCCAGGATTTTCGATATTTCGGCCGAACGTGCCGCAAGCATCGTACTGAGCTCGCGAGTATTGGCACCGATGGTCTTTGCAGCGTCGTTGGTGCTCTGGCCGATATGCTGGCCGACCGCGGTGAAGGTTTCGGCGATCGTGTTGGCACGCGAGACCAGCTGCGCCTCGGCATTCGAAACCTGTTCGTTGAGCTTTTGGCCCATTGTCTCGGCGGAGTAGGCGAGGCGGTTCTCGACGCTGGCGACCTGCTCCTCGACGCGGGCGGCTGTAACAGCAGCACTCGATGCCAGGCGTTCGTCGGCACCGGCAAGCACCTGCTCGATTTCACGGGCATGGACGGCGAGTTCCTGGCCAGTCTGCCTGGCGCGTTCGGCAACCCGTTGCTCGGTGCTGGTGAAGGCGCCGACAATGGTGTCGGCGTGTTCGCCGATGGCGGTGCTGCTGTCGGCAATGCGGGACACCAGACGATGATCCGCCTCCTCGAAGATGCGGCCGATCTCGGACGCACGGGCCGAAAGTGCCTCGGAGCCTTCGGCAATGCGGGAAATAAGTTGTTGGTCGGCGGCATCGAAAATGCGACCCAGATCCGAGGCGCGTGCCGCGAGCGCTTCGGCGGATTCGCCGATGCGCACGCCCAGCCGCTCGTCGGCTGTTTCGAAATTGCGCAGGATGTCGCCGGCACGTGCGGCCAGCGACTGGGCCGTTTCGATGGCGCGAGAGACCAGCCTGTGGTCCGCCGCGTCGAAGGTGCCGGCAATCTCACTTGCTCTGGCTGCCAGCTGATCGGCCGTCTCCTGGGCACGCGCGAGCAAGGTGTTCGACGTGTCGTCGACGCGGGCAATCAGTGCGCTCGACGTATCCTCGGCGCGGGCGGCGAGGCGACGATCCGCCTCTTCAAAGGTGCGGGCGATGTCCTCCGCCCTGGCGAGCAGGGCCGCCGAGGTCTGCTCGGCGCGCTCGGCGATCTTGCGGTCGGCATCGCTGAATGCGGCGCCCGCCTGCTCATGCAGTGCGCTGGTGACTTCCATGACTTTTTCGCGCAGCGCCCCGGCGACGAAGACCGCGCTTCTTTCGAGCACACTGCGAACGTTGTCGACACCCGTCGACAGCGCCCGCTCCATGGTGCTGGCGCGCTCCTCGATGACGCCTGTCTGCCGGCTGAACACCTGCTCGATCTTTTCTACGTCGGCAGCGATTGCATCGGAGATGTCGGTGCTCCTGGCGGCGATCTGGTCGATATGGCCGGACAGCGAACGGTCGACATCCTTGCGCGTTTCGGCGAGCCTGGAGAGATCGTCCTGCAATGCGCGGGTCAGCATGTCGCGGCCCTCGCTCAGCTTGCCGACATGACCGGCGACGATCTCGTCGACCTCGCTGCGGCTCATTGCAAGCCTTTCCAGATCGGCTTCCAACGCGCGCCTGAGGATGTCGCGGCCTTCCGCCAGTTTCTCGACCTGGCCGGCAACCAGCCCATCGATGCTCGAGCGGCTTTCGGCCAGCTTGGCGAGATCGTCCTCGAGCGCCTTCGACAGCGTCGAGCGGTCCTGGACAAGCTTCTCTGCGTGGGTTGCGACAAGGTTGTTGACATTGCCGAGATCGGCTTCCAGGGCACGCGAAAACTGTGCGCGATTGTCGGTCAATAGCTGCGACTGGTCGGCGATGGCGCCCCTGATCGTGCTGAGATCGGCCTCCAAGGCCCGCTTGAGGATGTCGCGGCCTTCGGCCAGTTTCTCGACCTGGCCGGAAACCAGTCCGTCGATGCTCGAGCGGCTTTCGGCCAGCTTGGCAAGGTCGTCTTCGAGCGCCTTGGTCAAGGTTGAGCGATCTTCCGCCAGTTTCTCGGACTGCCCCGCAATAACATCCTTGATGGTGTTGAGATCGGCCTCCAAAGCGCGCTTGAGAATGTCACGGCCTTCGGCCAGTTTCTCGACTTGGCCGGAAACCAGTCCGTCGATGCTCGAGCGGCTCTCGGCCAGCTTGGCAAGATCGTCTTCCAGCGCGCGCTTGAGGATGTCGCGACCCTCGGCCAGCTTCTCGACCTGGCCGGAGACCAGCCCGTCGATGCTCGACCGGCTCTCTGCCAGCCTGGCGAGATCGTCCTCGAGCGCCTTCGAAAGGGCCGAACGGTCCTCGGCGAGCTTGTTCATATGATCGGAGACGACGCCCCGCACGGCCTCGAGATCGGTCTCCAGTGCCCGCGACAGCTGACCGCGATCCTCCGCCAGCTTCTCGGATTGACTGGCGATGACGCCCTTGACGGTGCTCAGATCGGCTTCGAGCGCGCGCTTGAGGAGGTCGCGGCCTTCGGCCAGCTTTTCGACCTGTCCGGCAACCATCACATCGATGCTCGAGCGGCTTTCGGCCAATTTGACGAGATCGTCTTCGAGCGCCTTTGAAAGGGTCGAACGGTCCTCTGTGAGCTTGTTCATGTGATCGGAGACAACGCCCCGCACAGTCTCCAGGTCGCTCTCCAGTGCCCGTGACAACTGGCCACGGTCTTCCGCCAGCTTTTCAGACTGGCTGGCGATGACGCCCTTGATCGCGTTCAGGTCCGATTCAAGCGCGCGCTTGAGGATGTCGCGGCCTTCGGCCAGCTTCTCGACCTGGCCGGCAACCAGCCCATCGATGCTCGACCGGCTTTCGGCCAGCTTGGCAAGATCGTCTTCAAGCGTCTTCGAAAGCAGGCTGCGGTCATCGGCGAGCCTGCCAGAATGATCGGCGATCAGGCTCCTGATGTCGGACAGGTCGTTATCGAGCGACTGGGAAAGGCCGCTGCGGTCTTGCGCCAATTTCGCCGAATGCGCCTCGATGAGGCCATTGATGCCGGCGATGTCGGCTTCCAGCGCACTGGCGAGTATGGCGCGGCCCTCGGCGATCTTTTCGACTTGACCGGCGACTAGGCCGTCGATGCCGGCGCGACTCTCTGCCAGCTTGCCGAGGTCGGCCTCCAGCGCGCGCGAAAGGATGCTGCGGCCTTCGGCGAGCTTGCCGACGTGCCCGGCAACCATTTCATCAATCATCGTACGAGCTTGCACGAGTTTTCCAGAGTCTTCGTTCAAGGCCTGGGCAAGCCTGTTGCGACCCTCTTCAAGGCTTTCGAGATGGCTGCCCAGCGAAGCGTCGATCGCTGCGCGCGATTCGTTGACCTTGCGCAGATCCTCCTCAAGGGCGCGCGAGATAAGGCTGCGGCCTTCGGCAAGCTTCTGCACCTGGTTGGCCACCGCTGCGTCGATTTCGGCGCGACCCTCGGCGAACTTCGCCAGATCGGCCTGCATTGCCGCCGCCATCCGGTCGCGGCTTTCGGAAAGCTTGTGGCTGTGGTTTTCGACGGCTTCCTCGATGCCGGCGCGAGCCTCGGCAAGCCGCTGGATGTCCGTATCGAACGAACGCGATACGACATGGCGTGCCGCCTCCATGCGCCCGGCGAAATCGCCGGCGCGGGCCTCAAGCATCGTCGAGGTCGATGAAATGATGTCGGCCATGTCGGCGCCGATCTGGGTCTTGCCCTGATCAATCATCGCCGACAGCGTCTCCTTGCTATCCTGGAAGGTGTGGGCGATTTCGCGCGCGCGCTCGACCAGCGTCTCGTTGATCTGGCGTGCGCGAGCCTCCAGCGCGGCGTTGAGCTTCTGCGTACCGGTGTCGAGCGCCTCGGCGCGGGTCTGGAACTCGCTGATAAGCGCCTGGCCACGTTCGGCAAGCGTCCGCTCGATGCCGTTGAGGCTGGCTTCGAATTCGGAATTAAGTGTGCGGGCGGCACCGCCGAGCAGCGACACCATGCCGCTCGTGCGGTCGTCGAGCAGGTCGGTCAGCGACCGCGTCAGGCCATCGGTGGTGTCCGTCAGCTTGGCGATGCGGGTGTCGAGCAGGCTGGCGAAGGCCTCGCCCGACGTCGACAGCCGATCGGTGATCGATTCGAGCCGGCCTTCCACCGAATCGAAGATCGACATCGAGCTTCCGTTGATCCTGTCGATCAGCGTGTCGCCGGATTCGTTGATCGTCATCGACAGCTTGGTCGAGGCGTTGAGAATGCTGTCGCGAATGATATCGCTGGCGGCGTTGATCTCGTCTTTCAGCGTCTCGTGGGCGCCGGTGATCGAGGCGCGCACGCGCTCGGCATGGGTGACGACCGCTTCGCGCTCGCTGCCCAGCCCGTCGACCAGCGAGCGGATGCGCGACTCGTTCTCCGAATAGGAGCGCTCGATCTGGTTCACCTCGCTGTGAACCAGCGTTTCAAGCTCGACAGCACGCGCAAGCGTGCGTTCGATGCCTTCGCCCATGGCCGCCACCTCGCGGCGAACCGCTTGGCCGATCATCATGACGCGATCCTGGGCAAGATTTTCCGGCTCGGCCAGACGGAAGGCCACCTCGGTCATCGACTGCGCGGCAAGGCGCATCTCCTGAGCGCGGCGAATCATCACTGCGAATGCCCAGAACAGGATGACGGGCACGATTGCCGCAACCGCCAGGCCGATCAGCTCGGGACGGGCGAAAAACTGATCGAAGGTGCGGATGTTCCAGATGCCAGGTCCGAACAACAGGTTCGCAAGGCCACCAGCGCCGGCGATCCAGGCCAGCGAAACGAAAGCCACGACCCAATAGATCGTGTTCGAGGCGCGCCGATTGAGGGTGTGCAGGAGCGTCTTATAGTCTTTTTGACGATCGTCGTTGGCCGGCGAGAAAGCTGCCGGCTGCGAGCCATTGCGCGTTGCGACAGGACGCAACTCAGCCGGCTTGGCTTTTGGCGCGGGATTTGCGTTCTGGCTTTGATTGGCGACAGGTGCCGCGTTCTGGGTCTGGTCCGGGGCCGGCGGTTCGTTCTGGCTGCGACCTTCGCGCGCCAGCTCTTCGGCGGCTTGCGATATTTGCGCTTCCAGATCTTCCATGGATGCCGCCATGTCGAAGTCGCCGCCGGCATCGCCGCTCAGATCGATATCAAGTGCCTTTTCGAGTTCCCTGGCTACGTCGCTGTCGAGCGTTCTTGTCGTCGTTGGTTTCTTCGCCATGCCTTCGCTACCCTGTACAAGCTGCGGCGGGACTTATGGTTCTGCTTATTGATTCTGCCTAGCGTGTCCCGCGCAGGAGGCTGAAAATGGACCTGTCGTATCGTAATGACACAGCCGGGTAAAGAAAACATGCATTCCGGCCGATACGTAAAACTTTAAATATAAGGTTAACACAGCCGTGATTCCGGCGCCGTTATCGCGACATTTTTCCGGGCCAATCATTAACCCGTTGTCCACCGGATACGCCTAGTTTTTGCGGCGGTCGAAGAACGGAGTCTCAAAGTGATACGTGGCGAAAACGGCATTGCCTTCTCGATGCCAGGCGGCGACGTGTCGGGGACAGCCGGGGCGCGGCCGATCGACCTGGCGCATCTTGCGCGCCAGACGATGGGCGATCGGAGCCTCGAGCAGGAGGTGCTGGCTCTATTCGTGCAGCAGGCGCTGTCGGTGCGCGACAAGATCGTCGATGCGGATGTCAGGCAGCGGCTGTTATTGGCACACGGGCTCAAAGGCTCGGCGCGCGGGGTCGGCGCCTTTGCCATTGCCGATTGCGCCAGCGCGATCGAATGCCGGCCCGAAGACGCCAGCACGCTGAAGCGGCTTGGCTCGCTGATCGAAGAAGTGCGGGATTTCGTCGCCGCCATCAGCCGATAGGACTTATCTCCAAAACGCCACGCAGCGGCGCTTTCGCGCCGCAGTTGACTTGTCCGCCAGAGTGATTATGTCGGCTCAGACTCCCTTCAGGTGACAAATGACCAAGCTGACCTTCATCGCCCATGACGGCACGCATTTTGACGTGGATGCCGAAAACGGCTCGACCGTCATGGAAAATGCGATCCGCAATGCGGTGCCGGGAATAGAAGCGGAATGCGGCGGCGCCTGCGCCTGCGCGACCTGCCATGTTTATGTCGACGAAGCCTGGACGGCGGAGGTCGGCGAGCCGGAAGCCATGGAAGAGGACATGCTGGATTTCGCCTACGAGGTCCAGCCGAATTCGCGGCTGTCATGCCAGATCAAGGTGCGCGACGCCCTCGACGGGCTGATCGTGCGCGTGCCGGCCCGCCAGGGCTGAAGCCGATTTTTGCCGCTGCCGCTTGGCAGCGGGCCAATGGTCATGCAGTGTCGCGCGTTTTCCCATAAAGGCGCATGCTTCATGACCGCTATCACCAAGACAGACGTACTCATTGTCGGGGCAGGGCCTGTCGGCCTTTTTGCCGTATTCGAGCTCGGCCTCTTCGACATGAAGTGCCATCTGATCGACATACTCGACCGGCCCGGCGGGCAATGCGCCGAACTCTACCCGGAAAAGCCGATCTACGACATTCCGGGCTGGCCCTCGATCTCGGCGCAAGGTCTGGTCGACAAGCTGCTTGAGCAGATCGCGCCGTTCAAGCCCGAATTCACCTATAACCGCATGGTTTCGAGCCTGGAAAGACTGGAGGACGGCAGCTTCCGCGTCACTTCCGACGAAAACGAGGTGTTCGAAGCCAAAATTGTTGTGATCGCCGCCGGCGGCGGCTCTTTCCAGCCGAAGCGGCCGCCGATTCCGGGCATCGAACCCTATGAAGGCAAGAGCGTGTTCTACTCGGTGCGCCGGATGGAGGACTTTCGCGGCCATGACCTCGTCATCGTCGGCGGCGGCGATTCGGCGCTCGACTGGACGCTGAATCTGCAGCCGGTAGCCAAGAGCGTGACACTGGTGCACCGGCGGCCCGAATTCCGTGCAGCGCCCGACAGCGTCAACAAGATGTATGCCATGCAGGAGATGAAGCAGCTGGAATTCCAGGTCGGACAGGTGACCGGCCTGACCGGTGCCGACGGCCAGCTCGCCTCCGCCATCATCAGGGGGCCGGAGGGCGATATCGAAGTGCCGTGTACGCGGATGCTGCCATTCTTCGGCCTGACGATGAAGCTCGGCCCAATCGCCGAATGGGGCCTCAACCTTTACGAGAACCTGATCCCGGTCGACACCGAAAAATTCCAGACGTCGGTGCCCGGTATCTTCGCCGTCGGCGACATCAACTGGTACCCCGGCAAGCTGAAGCTGATCCTGTCGGGCTTCCACGAGGTCGCCTTGATGGCGCAGGCAGCCAAGCGCATCGTCAGCCCCGGCGAGCGCATCGTGTTCCAGTATACGACCTCGTCGACCAGTCTGCAGAAGAAGCTCGGCGTGGTCGGCTGAACCTCGCCATATTTTCGTCAGGCCGGTCTACTCCGCCAGGGCGGGGGCCACAGCCTCTGCATGGCCGCGCAGCGTTTTTTCCGGCATCAGCCTGAGCGTGATGAGCGACAACAGCAAGATCGCGGCCGCGGCAAGAAAGATCATCACGAACGGCATTGCCGAGGCGACATGGCCTGCCGGCTGCGTGCCTTCGCTGGCCAGCGGCAGGCCGTAGCCAAGGGCGACGGCACCAAGCATGGCGACGCCAAGCGCGCTGCCCAGCGAGCGCAGGAAGGTGAGCACGCCGGTCGCCACGCCAAGGTGCATGCGATCGACGGCGTTCTGGACCGAGACGGTGGCAACCGGAAAGGTCGTGCCTGTGCCCAGCCCTATGCAGGTCGTCAGCACCTCGACGACCAATAGTGAGGCATGCCCGGCGACCAGGCTGAGCACGCCGAGGCACAGAATCGAGAAAACAGTTCCGATCATGGCAATGCGCTTATAGTGGAAAAAGCGCGGGATCATTCGCGCGCTGAATGTCGCACCGGCCACCGTGCCGAGCATCAGCCCAAGCAATGCGGTGCCCGATTCGCTGACCGACAGGCCGACGACCGATTGCAGGTAGACCGGCAGATAGACCGACAAGCCGACATTGGCGGCCTGCAGCAGGAACATCGACAGCGTGCCGGCGAGAACGATCGGATTGCCGAGCACTTCGAGCGAGATCAGCGGTTCGGCCGCGCGCATCAGCCGCAGCGCGAACGCGCTCCAGAACACCGCCGAGCAGGCGAGCAGTCCAAAGATTTCAGGCGACAGCCACGGATACTCGCTGCCGCCCCAATTCAAGGCAAGTAGCAGCAGCGAGGTGGCCGCGACCAGAAGCAGCGCGCCGAGGCCGTCGATGCGGTGATGTTTTGCGGCGATCGGCAGCTTCTTGAGCGGGTTGTTGATGATCGCCATCGCCAGTAGGCCGAGCGGAATGTTGATCCAGAAGATCAGCGACCAATGCAGATGTTCGGCGAAGGTGCCGCCGAGCAGCGGCCCGGCGATGCTGGCGACGGCCCAGGTGCCCGAGATCCAGGCGGCGTAGCGGGCCCGCTCGCGCGGCGGCACGAGGTCGCCGATCACCGTCTGCGTCAGGGCGAACAGACCGCCGCCTCCAGCGCCCTGGATCGCCCGGCCGACAACCAGGACCAGCATGTTGGGCGCCGTGGCGCTAACCAGCGACCCGGCGAGAAAGATCAGGATTGCAGCATAGACGGTCGGCCGGCGACCATAAATGTCGGAGATCTTGCCGTAGAGCGGCGCCACGGCGGTCGCGGTCAGAAGATAGCCGGTCACGATCCATGGCAGATATTCGGCGTGCCCGAGCAGACGTGCCATCGTCGGCATCGCCGGCGCGACGATGGTCTGGTCGAGCGCCGCCAGCAGCATCGACAAAAGCACGCCGCCGATGATGGCGTTTTTTTCGGTTTCGGTCAGCGGCGCGCTGGTTTCCACCATCGCTTGCTTGTCGACAGCCTGGTCCATATCCGTTCATCCATTATGCCTGCGTGCACTTCCGCGACGGGCTGGGAAGCATCCAGTACGCCGATTGGCGTTTGCCGGAGGCTGATCCCTGCGAACCTGGCATATGTCGTTCGCTATAGGCCGATTTCGACAGCGGCTCGAAAGTTTTCCGAAGCTGGCACTATGTTTCGGCAAAATTGGCTTTGTCCAACGACGCGGAGATCAGCCGGGTGCGAGCCGGCCGTTCTCAATGCGCTCGATGCGATAGTGCAGAAGCCGCAGGATGCGGCTTTGGAAATTGACGCTTTCCACACGATCGAAGCGCATCTGCTCCTGGTCGTGCTTGGCGAGCGTGGCCGCCGTGATTTTCGCGGCCTTGGCTTTGGCCAGTTCGCAGGTGTTTTCCGGGTAGCTCGCCTTCAAGGCGTCTTCGAGTTCGCGGCCATGGTTTTTGGCAATCTCGACGTGGCGTTCCTCATGGCGCTTGATGTCGGCGGACAACGTATCCCAGAACAGCCTGACGCCGGCATCGGCTTTGCGCGGGCGGCGCCACTCGGGAAGGATCACCTTGACCTTGACGGTGACGACAGCGTCGGCAATCCAGCACGAGCCCGGCTTTTGCGCATAGCTGACGCGGGTGGTGAACGCCATCTGGGTGGCGCCCGGATGCCGCGACCCGGTGCTTCTCACCTGAGGCCCGAGTTTCGACAGCTGGGTCTCGATGTCGTCGAGCGTCCTGCCGCCGATCGGGAAATAACTATATGTCTTGACGAGAGTTGCGGCGCCGGCCGGGAATGCGGTCAGAGCGAGCATCAGGGCGCAGAGGAGGGATCGTTTCATCGTGTTGCCTCTTTGCCCACCTTGCTTTACCGCCGTCTCCGGCGCAACGGAATTGATCCCTAGCCACGCCGCGGGATCGAACATGGTTGATGGGCAATGATGACAGGGCGATGGCAGTTGGCGCACGGACGCCATCTCGACCTTGGCGGCAAGGCCGTGGTTGTCGGCATCCTCAACATCACGCCGGACAGTTTTTCGGACGGCGGCCTGTTCGACGCCCCGGAAAAAGCGGTGGCCCAGGCGCGCCGCATGGTGGAGGAGGGCGCCTCCGTCATCGACATCGGCGGAGAATCGACACGTCCCGGGGCGTCTGCGGTCTCCGCAAAGGAAGAGCAGGCCCGCATATTGCCGGTCATCGAGGCGCTCGCGACGTCTGGCGGAACGCTGATCTCGGTCGATACCTATCGCGAGGACACGGCCCGGCTTGCCGTCCAAGCCGGCGCACATATCGTCAATGACGTCTGGGGCCTGCAGCGCGAACCGGGCATTGCCCGCGTCGCGGCCGAAACCGGCGCCGGCCTTGTCGCCATGCACACGGGTCGGGACCGGCAGAAACTGCCCGACGTGATTGCCGATCAGCTCTTCTTCCTCAGGAAGTCACTGGAAATCGCGCGGCGGAGCGGTGTTGCCGACGATCATATCGTGCTCGATCCGGGCTTCGGCTTCGCCAAGGAGACGGCAGCGGAAAATCTTGACCTGATGGCACGGTTTTCCGAACTTCATGCGCTGGGTTTTCCACTGATGGCCGGCACATCGCGAAAGCGCTTTATCGGCACCGTCACCGGCCGCGACGCAGCCGCAAGAGGTGCCGGGACCGCGGCCACCAGCGTCATCCTGAGGCTCAAAGGCGCGCATCTCTTTCGCGTCCACGATGTCGCAATCAACGTGGACGCGTTGGCCATCGCCGATGCTATGCTGGCACGTGAGATCGGGGAAAGCTGAGCCATGTATGTCATCCGCATGAAGAACTGCGCCTTCTTTGCCCGGCACGGTGTGCTCGACGAAGAAGAGACGCTCGGCCAGCGCTTTTATGTCGATGCGGCGCTCACGGTGGATCCCGGGCGAGCGCTGGTCGAGGATTCCATCGAGGACACCGTCAATTACGGCATCGCTTTTGCGGTCATCGAGAAGATCATTACCGGCGAACGGCGCTTTCTGATCGAAGCGCTGGCGCTCGAAGTGGCGAGGGCGCTGACGGCGCGGTTTCCGCAGATCAAAAAGGCCGAGATTACCGTGCGCAAGCCGAACGCCCCGGTGCCGGGTGTGCTCGATCATGTCGAGGTGACCGTTGTCTGGCCAGAATAGCAATAGCAGTAACACTGTCTATCTCAGCCTCGGCGGCAATCTCGGTGATCCGGCGAAGTCGATGGCTGCGGCACTGGGCATTCTGGATGCCGACGAGAGCACGCGCGTCGTTGCCGTTTCGTCGCTCTACCGGACGCCGCCCTGGGGCAAGCTCGATCAGCCGGATTTCCTCAACGCGGCCGCCGAAATCTCGACCGCGCTCGCGCCGCGGGCTTTGCTCGACCTTTGCCTCGACGCCGAGCGAAAACTGAAGCGGGTGCGCGAGGAGCGCTGGGGTCCGCGGCTGATCGATATCGACATCCTGGTGTTCGGCGACCGCGTCATCCACGAGACCGGTCTGGAGGTGCCGCATCCGCGCATGCTGGAGCGCGCCTTCGTGCTGGCACCGCTGGCAGAAATTGCGCCGGAGCTTGTGGTCGACGGCAAGAGCGTGTCGGAGCGGCTAGCCGCCGTCGACACATCGGGCATTGAACGGCTGCCGTCGGGCCGGGATTGGTGGAAGGCTTGACGCTGCCGCCATCGATGGCCGAAGTCAGCCGGAAAACCCACCTCCGTCGAGGAACATTTGTTCGTCCGGTGTCGTCTCGCGGCCAAGCATCCTGTTTCGATGCGGAAAGCGGCCGAAGCGCTGGATGATGTCGCGATGCTCGATCGCATATTTCAGATAGGTCGGGGCTTTGGCGGCGGTAAGCTCCACCGATTTGAGCTGATCGGCGAGGTCCTCCGAATGCTCATAGGGCAGATAGAGAAAAACGCGGAGCTCTTCGTCGAGCGCCAAATCATGGCCGGCAGCGATCGCCTTCCCGGCGAAATACCGCGCCAGCGGGTCGGTGGCGTACATGTGGCCGGTGCTGCGAAAGCAGTTTCGCGGAAACTGGTCGAGCAAGATCATCAGTGCCAGCGACCCTTCGACGTGTTCGGACCAGCCGTCGCATTCGCGGCGGGCGGCGGCGAAGTGCAGATCGAAAAACCGGGTGCGGAAGTCGGTATCAAAGGCGTCGTTCTTCTCGAACCACGCGTCCTCCCCCGCGTCGCGCCAGAATCCAGTGACGGAGACAGCGCGCTCGTCCAGTTCGTTCATCATTCGCGTCTTCCCAATGTTCAATCGGCCGCCTCGGATTTCTGCAGCACGCCGGCGGTCTCCTCGTTGAGCGCCTGGCCCGCGCGCCGTGGCGTGCTGAGCGGCGTCGGGATGGGCGTGCCGATATTGCCTTTGAGGAAGCGCCGCCCGGCGCGGATGCCTTCAGCCTGTTGAAGTTCGAAACGGGCAGCATCGCGGCGGCGGACGTCCTCGACTACCTCGGCGACCTCTTCCGGGTCGACGCCGAGGGCTTCCAGGGTCGAGCCGCCGAAGACGAGCGCCGATTCGAACGTTTCGCGGAGCTGATAATCGACGCCGGCACGAATGAGCTGCAACGCCGTGCCGCGGTCGAAGGCGCGCGCCAGCACCGTCAGCAGGGGAAACTCCGCCTTGATCAGTTCCGCGATGCGCACGGCGGCATCGGGCTTGTCGACGCAGATCAGCACGGCGCGTGCGCGCCCGGCTCCCGCGGCACGCAGGATGTCCAGCCGCGTGCCATCGCCATAATAGACCTTGAAGCCGAAATCGGCCGCCGCCTGGATCATCTCGACCTCATTGTCGATGATCGACACATCAATCCCGCGCAACAAAAGCGGCTGGCTTGCGATCTGGCCGAACCGGCCAAAGCCGATGATCAGCACGCTGCCGGTCAGGCCCTCGGCGACATCGACGCCTTCAAGCGACTGCTCGTCGCGCGGTGTTAGATACCGCAGGGCTATGATTGCCAACGGCGTCAGCACCATGGAAATGATGACGATGGCGGTCAGCATCGCATTGGCCTGGCTATCGATGATCCCGACCGCTGCCGCTGCGGAATAGAGGACGAAGGCGAATTCGCCGCCTTGCGCCATGAAGACCGCGCGCTCGAGCCCTTCCCGGTGACCGGTTTTGAGGACGCGGGCGACGATATAAATGCCGATCGCCTTCATCACCATGTAGGCGACGACATAAATGGCAATGAGCTGCCAGTTGACGACGACCACATGCAGGTCGAGCGACATGCCGACGGCGAGGAAGAACAGCCCGAGCAGGATGCCGCGGAACGGTTCGATGTCGGCCTCCAGCTGGTGGCGGAAGGTCGATTCCGACAAAAGCACACCGGCCAGGAAGGCGCCCATCGCCATCGACAGGCCGGAAAGCTGCATGGCAAGCGCTGACCCGAGAACGACCAGGAGGGCGGCGGCGGTCATCACCTCACGGGCGCGCGCATCCGCCAGGATACGGAAGAACGGATTGAGCAGATAGCGTCCTGCAAGCACCAGCCCGACGATCGCGGCAAGGCCGATGCCGACCTCCGTCAACCGATCCGACAGGCTCATATCGGCGCCGCCCGGCGCGAGGAAGGCGATCAGCGCCAGCAATGGCACGATGGCCAGGTCTTCCAAGAGCAGGATCGAGACGATGCGCTGGCCCTTGGGCGTGGCCAGTTCGCCGCGTTCTTCCAGCAATTGCATGACGATTGCCGTCGAGGTGAGCACGAAACCGGCGCCGGCGACGAAGGATTGCGCGATAGGAAAACCTCCCGCCAGCCCGACGCCGGTCAGCAGGACCGCGCAGACGCCGACCTGCAGCGCGCCAAGCCCGAAAATCTCGCGGCGCATGCCCCATAGCCGTGACGGCTGCATCTCCAGCCCGATGATGAACAGGAACATGACGACGCCGAGTTCGGCGACATGAAGGATGGCTTCCGATTCGGAAAAGATGCGCAGCCCGAACGGGCCGATCACGACGCCGGCCGTCAAATAGCCGAGGATGGAGCCAAGTCCGATGCGCCTGAAGATCGGTACCGCAACGACGCCGGCGGCAAGCAGCGCCACCACCTGGATCAGATCGCTGTTCGATGCCTCTGCCGCCATGCCTGCCATTCCGCTCTCTTGCAACAAGCGGCCAAGATAGGGGCTTCGGGGCGGATCGAACAGTGCGAATGCGGCGCATTGTGAAGGCGATATTGCAGGCGCACTGCACAGGATAATGGAGTGCCTGGCGTTGCTTGTTCCAGCGATCCGGCGCTAAGGACGCCCGGCTTCGGCCAGTGGAGGGTGAGCGACGATTAAGTCGCGGCCCTTTTTTGAGGAGATGACTGACATGAAGACGTTTTTGCTGGTTGCCGTTGGCATCGCGGCGCTTGCCGGCTCTGCCTGTTCGAAGGCACCCGAGTGCACGACCGAGATGCTGACCAAGAAGGCCCAGGACATGACTGCGGCACTTCAGGCTGCGATTACCAAGGATCCGGCCAAGGCAGCCGACCTCACGGCCAAGGTCCAGGCGGTCACAACCAAATATCAGGGCGGCACGACAGCGGCCGAGGCCTGCAAGGCCTATGACGACGTGATTGCCGCGATCAAGGGCTGAGCGCCCATTTGCATGTTAAAGAAGGCGGCGCCGTTTGGTTGCCGCCTTTTCTCACGCTGAAAGTCAGTTCGGAGTTATGGAGCCGACCTCGACTGCATCGATCCGCTTCAGCTTCATGCCGATGACCGGGACCAGCTGCTGGTCGACGCGCACGGCAACGGTCACCGTCATCGAATTGTCGTCGGGGACAAGCGCCTGCATAACGCCGCGCAACTGATTGCG
Organism: Mesorhizobium sp. M0751; assembly: GCF_040320265.1. Lineage (NCBI taxonomy): Bacteria > Pseudomonadati > Pseudomonadota > Alphaproteobacteria > Hyphomicrobiales > Phyllobacteriaceae > Mesorhizobium > Mesorhizobium sp. M0751. Next base: position 116,375 of record NZ_JAMYPH010000006.1, on the reverse strand, counting down.
GTTGATGGTGAAAACCACCTTGTGCGCATCGACGACATTGCCGCCGATAATATCGAGGCCGGAGCCGGCGGCCCCGCCCATAAAGCTGCCCTTGTAGCCCTGCCGTCCCTTGTGCTCGATCGTTGCCGACATCTGCTGGGTGAACATGCCTACCCGGCAGCCGCCGTCGAGCGACATGCCGACCTTTCCGTCAGGCGTCGAGCCGATGAAGCTGCAGGTGAACTTCGTGCCCTTGTATTTGCCGGCAACGATTTCCCCGGGGCCGACCCATTTGCCTTCGACCGACCGAAAGAACTGCTTGTCCGGTTCCGCTGCCGAGGTCTTTCCGGCAATGCCGACGGTTGCGACAAGCGCGAGCGCCACGGGCAGCCCGCTGGACAGAATAACGCTTTTCATCGACGACACCCGGCAACAAAGAGACTGGTTTGGACGCTTCCGACCATGGACAAGATTGGTTAATGCTTTGTCACCCCAAGGCAATAGTCACGTTCCGGAAGCGGATGTTTCTTTTTCTTTCTTTGCTGCAAAGGAGGTCAGCGCGGAGAGGAAATCGCCCAATCCGGGCCGCTTGACAGCGTAAAAGGGCAGGGGCCTTGCCGTTTCCATCGCTGCAATGCCGATGCGCGCAGTCATCATGCCGTTGACGACGCCTTCGCCGAGCTTGGCCGAGAGCCGGGCGGCAAGACCGTGGCCGACGATCTGCTGGACGAAACTGTCGCCGACGGCGATCGACCCGGTGACCGCGAGATGGGCCAGAACGCTGCGCGCCAGGCGAAAAAAGCCAAGCGTGCCGGGGCGGCCGCCATAAAGTTCCGCCAGGCGGCGAATCAGCCGGCCGGCTTCGAACACGACATAAGCGACGTCGACCAGCGCGCGGGGGCTGACAGCGGTCACCAGGGAGACGCGCTTCGCCGCTTCGAGAATCATCACCCTGGCGCGGGCATCGAGCGGCCCGAGGATCTCGGTCTCGGCCAGCCGCACCAGATTGCCGCCGTCGATGATCTCGCCGCGCAATTCGGCCAGCGAGCGCCTGCCAGCCGCGGTTTCGGGCTTGGCCGCGACAAATGCCGACAACTCGTCGACCACGGCGCGGGCCGCCTTTGGATCGTCACGGGCAATCGCATCGAGCGCCCGCTTCTGCAACTTTTCGACCTCGGCAAGGCGGGCAATCGCCATGAACTCGCGCACGAGGATGATCAGAAGCGCCAGGATGGCGATCGTGGCCATAGCGGCGGCCAGCCAGCCCAGCCACTCGGCGCGCTCGAACAGGTCGCGAATCAGCTGGTCGGTCCAGAGGCCGACGGCGAGCGAAACCAGAACGCCCAGCGCGCCGAAGAATAGGCTGCCAAGCAGCGAACGTTTTCGCGGCGCAATCGCCGGCGGCGGTTCGGCAGCGACGATATCAGGCTCGTCGAACACGTCGGTCTCCGCCGGTGTGACCACGGCAAGATCCGCCCTCACGGTACGCGGCTTTCGCGCCGGCACGGCCTCGGTCCCGGTACGGCGAGCCGTCGGATCTTCCTTCTGCTGGGGCTCCGGCTCGATGCGAAAGGCCGCCGGTCTGCGGGGCGCACTCATGCGAGATGATCTCCAATCAGGAACTGCAGCGCGCGGTCGAGCCTGATATGTGGCAGCGAGAGCGTGACGCCCTCGGCGGTGCGCTCGAGTTTCGGCGGGCGAAAGCGCACGAAGCGGATCGCGGGGTCGTCATTGTTCTGCCGGCGGGCCGATTCGGAAACGTCGAACACCGCATCAATTTTCTCCGGCAAGTCCCCGGGAAATATGGCTGTTTCGGTCTTTCCGTCAAAGGTTTCGCCATTGATTTTTTCGTCACGCAATGGCGTGCCGATAATGACCGGCAAAGTCTCGCGGCCCTGCTTGACCGTGCCTTCACGGGTCGCGCGCATGGCCGCCACGGCGACGACGTCGACGTCGGCGCCGGTGAAATTCGCCCGCGCCACGGCGCGGTCGGCAAGCCGCCGCACGATCGCCTGCAGGCGGTCGTGGCTTTCGTGGTGCAGATGGTCGGCCTTGGTCGCGGCCACCAATATGCGGTCGATGCGCCTCGAAAACAGGTCGGTCAGGAAGTTGCCCCGGCCGGGCCGGAAACAGGACAGGATTTCGGTGACTGCACGTTCCAGATCGGCCATCGCGCCGGGGCCGGCATTCAATGCCTGCAATGCGTCGATGAGTACGATCTGCCGGTCGAGACGCGTGATGTGTTCGCGAAAGAACGGTTTGACGACATGGGTCTTGTAAGCCTCGTAGCGCCGCTCCATCATAGCCTGCAGCGATCCTGAGCGGGCGCGTCGGCCGCCCAGATTCGGCAGTGGCGCGAAGGTGAGAGCTGGCGAGCCTTCAAGATCGCCGGGCATCAGGAAGCGGCCGGGCGGCAAGGTCGAAAGCGCCCGATCGTCGAGCTTGCAGGCCTTGAGATAGGCGGCGAAACTCTCGGCGAGACGGCGCGCCGTCATTTCGTCGGCGTCGGCGCTGGGGTCGACCGGATTGGAGAGCGTCCGCCATTCCCGCGAAAGATCGACACGCACCGGCAACACGGCCATCTCGAAGGCCTCACGCGAAAAATCGGCGTAGGACTTGCCGAGCAGTGGCAGGTCGAGCAGCCATTCGCCGGGATAGTCGACGATGTCGACCGACAATTTGCCGGCGGAAAACATGCGGCTCCAGCCAGAGGCCGATTCGTATTCGATGGTGAGCCTCAGCTCGGAAATCGCACGCGTCGAATCCGGCCAGACGCGATCGTCGACAAGAGCCGCGATGTGATCCTCGTATTGAAAGCGTGGTACGGCGTCGTCCGGCTGCTCTTCCAGAAAAGCGCGGGCGATGCGCCCCGATTTTTGTGCCTCAAACAGCGGCAAGCGTCCGCCATGCACCAGATTGTGCACAAGGGCCGAGATGAACACCGTCTTCCCGGCGCGGGACAGCCCGGTCACGCCAAGACGCAGCGACGGAGCGAAAAGCCCGGCAGCGCGGCCTGACAACGTATCCAAGGCAATCTTCGCCTCGTCGGTGAAAGTCGTCAGCGATGATGCCAAAATCTGTTCTCGCGGGCCGGTCAGGACCCGATATAGGCTTTGATGCGCGGCTTTGAAATGGCCTCAGATATCGGCAAGCGTCAGGAAGGCTTCGAGATAGCCGGCGCCCGGCGCAGCCGCGGCAAGACTGCCGTTGAACCGCACCACCGCAAGTGCGGAGGTCGGGAAGCCGTGATTCAGCATGGCCCGCGCGGTCTCCTCGCCGTCGCCTGAGAGCGCTATGGCGAGATCCTCAATCATCGGATTGTGGCCGATGACGAGCAGGGCATCCAGCCCGCCATTCTGCCGGATGGCAGCGAGGTACGCGGCGGCATCGTCGTTGTAGAGCGTGTCAAGGAACAGCACCCGGCCCGTATCCGCATGGCCAGCCAAGCTTTCCAGCGTCTGGCGGGCGCGCCTGGCGCTTGAGCAAAGCGTGAAGCCCGGTGCGTATTTGCGGGAACGCATCAGCACGCCCATCGCTTCGGCATCGGCGAAGCCGGATGCATCGAGCGGGCGGTCGAAGTCAGCCACGCCAGGCAGCGCCCAGCCGGCCTTCGCATGCCTCAGCAGGTAAAGTCTGGTCACCGGATCCCCGTTGTGCCGGGCACCGAACCCGTCAACACGCCGCAGGATTTGCCATCAGAAGAGCTCGGTGCGCAATGGCAAGCGCCCCCCAAGCATAGCGAATCATGTACGGATTCGGTCGTATTCTTTGCAAAAAGGGCATCGCAGATGCTGGTTTGTCCGGGACTAACAATTGCGTGAAACTGTCGTCGATTGACCTTGTGCAGCTTTCGGTCCGCGAATATATAGGCGCCAAATTTGGGGTTTGTTGGGTGAGTCGAATGAACGACATCGTTACCGCCGATTACGTACCCTCCGAAGACGAGCCGTTCATGAACGAGCGGCAGAAATCCTACTTTCGCATGAAGCTCGTCACCTGGAAGAACGACATCTTGCGCGAAGCGCGCGAAACTCTCGAAATCCTGCAGCAGGAAAACGCCAACCACCCCGACCTCGCCGATCGCGCTTCCTCGGAAACCGACCGCGCCATCGAACTTCGCGCCCGCGATCGCCAGCGAAAACTTATCTCGAAGATCGATTCCGCCCTCCAGCGCCTTGACGAAGGCACTTACGGTTATTGCGAGGAGACGGGCGAGCCGATCGCGCTGAAGCGGCTCGACGCGCGCCCGATCGCGACCTTGTCGATCGAGGCACAGGAGCGCCATGAGCGGCGCGAGAAGGTCTACCGCGACGACTGAGTCGCCGGGAAAAACAGCGGCATCGGTAAAGCGTTCAAAATGGCCGGTTTTCCGGCCATTTTCATTGGCCGTTCGCTATCGGCCTATCTTTTCTGATTGGACAACTCGCCGAGGAGCTTCGTCATCTCGTCGTCGAGAGAGGGCGATGCCTTCGCCACCGGCTTGCTCGGCGTTTGGCTGAAGCGTGGCTCGTCGAGGGAAACTTCCAGCTCCTTCATCAGCGCATCGTCAATCGACTCATGCTGTGCCGGCGGCTCGTATCTTGCCGGGGAGTCCTGTCTTACCGGCGGCTGCGCATGCCGCGAGGCATTGGCGTTGACGGATCCATAACTTGGCAAGGGTGTGACGTTCGATGCCGGTTTCGGCGCCGGCGCCGGCATTGTTACCGGCATCGTCGCCGTCTGGCGGGCTCGGACAGGGGTTGCGGCCACGCTTGCCGGTTGCGGCGGCGCTTGCCTCGCCGGCGCGGCTGTGGTCTGAGCTGGCCTTGCTGCCGGCTGGTGGCTATTGTCTCCGGTCAATGCCGGGCGGCGCAGCGCCGAGAGCCTGATGTCGCGCTCGACGACGACGTCGGTCGGACCACCGATCAAGAGCAGGTGCTCGATATCGTCGCGGCGCACTAGCACCAGCCGTCGGTGACTGTCGACCGCTGTGGCATCCATGACAGCCAGCCGCGTCTTGCGGTTCCTGCCGCCGGCGACGAATGTTCCGAATGTCAGGCTGCGGACCAGCCTGATGATAAGAAGAATGATGAGCAGAAGGACAAGTACTGCAAACGTCCATAGGATTGCTGCGGCATAACCAGGACCCGCTACGCCATCCAGCCATTGCAGCATTGGTTCCCCCAAAATCAGCTTTCGAAGAGAGGCGACACTAGACTGTTGCGGCAGGCCACCGCAAGTTGCCTTTCACGCTTCGTGAACAGCTTGAAACGCTGGGAGCCGAACGGTGTCATTTTTAGCGGACATCTGCAGCCGGGCCTTTTCCCGACCCTGAGAATATGATTCAACCGACACCGGTATTCACGAGCAGGGGGCACATGGCCAAGGAAGCGCGCGGCGATTTCTATCCGGTACCTATCGTCGACCAGAACACGCGACCGGGAGCGGTCACCCGGCTCATCGTTTTCATCGTCGTCCTGACAGGGGCAGCGATCGTCTTCGGCCTTTTCCGCGAGCGACTTGGCGATCCATTCCTGCTCGGCATGCTTGGCGTGCTGGCGATGATCGGCGTCGGCTTTCTATTCGCCACTGCGATCGGCTTCGTGCAAATCACGCCGCGCTCGACAAGCGACGAACTGTCGAAAGCTTTCGTCGATTCGATGTCGCAGGGTCTCCTGGTCACCGACACCAAAGGCCGTATCATCTACGCCAACCGGACCTATGCCGATATGACGGGTGCCGAGTCGGCCGCCGACCTCAAGACAGTCGAAGGGTTGCTTTCGGACGTTCCCGAGGCCTCGGTGACCATATACCGGCTGGCGTCAGGCCTGCGCGACGGCCAGCCGGGCGACGGCGAGTTTCGGCTCGCGCAGTCCATTCGGCCAGGCGCTGAACCGGGTGCGCGCTGGTACCGCATCCGGGCCCGCGCGTTCAGCGTTCCCGGCCAGCGGCTGCCCATGCTTGCCTGGCAGCTTGCCGACATCTCACAGGAACGGGCCGAGCAGGAGCGGTTCTTTCTCGACCTGCAAAAGGCCATCGATCACCTCGACCATGCGCCGGCCGGTTTCTTTTCGGCCGACCAGGAAGGCCGCGTCACCTATATCAACGCGACCCTTGCGGAGTGGTTAGGCATCGACCTGGCCAGCTTCACCCCCGGCGCCATCACGCTACCGGAGATCGTCGCCGGCGACGGCATGGCGCTGGTCCGTTCGGTCAAGGCCGACGCGGGTACCACGCGCAATGCCGTTATTGATCTCGATCTGACGACGATGACCGGCGAGGCGCTGCCGGTGCGCTTCATGCATCGTGTCTCGGCCAGCCGAGAGGGCCTCAACGGCCCGACTCGCACCATCGTGCTCAACCGGACGCAAGGCGAGGACGCTTCGGCCGACCTCCGCGCATCGGAAATACGCTTCACGCGGTTCTTCAACTCGACGCCGATGGCGATAGCCGGCGTCGACCATGCCGGCCGCATCCTGCGCACCAATGCGCCGTTCCTGTCGCTGTTTTCCTCGGTCGTCGACCGCGACGCGGTCGATCGGCGTGTGCGACTGGATACGGTGATCCACGAGCGAGACCGGCCGGCTTTCGCCGCGGCGTTCGAAAAGGCACGCCAGCAACAGGCTGACATCGAGCCGATCGATACGGTGCTGCCCGGCAATGAGGAGCGCCACATACGCTTCTACGTCAATGCGGTCGCAGACGGTACCGGTGGCGAGGGCGCCGAGGAATCGGCCATCGTCTATGCCGTGGAGACCACTGAGCAAAAGGCCCTCGAGGGCCAGATGGCGCAGAGCCAGAAGATGCAGGCGGTCGGCCAGCTCGCCGGCGGCATCGCGCATGATTTCAACAATGTGCTGACCGCCATCATCATGGCCTCGGACCTGCTGTTGACCAATCACCGGCCGTCCGATCCGTCATTCCCGGACATCATGAACATCAAGCAGAATGCCAACCGGGCGGCCTCGCTGGTGCGGCAGTTGCTGGCCTTCTCGCGCAAGCAGACCCTGCGGCCGGAGGTGCTCAACCTGACCGACGTGCTCGCCGATCTCAGGATGCTGCTTGCCCGGCTGGTCGGCAACGACATCAAGCTCAAGATCGACCATGGCCGCGACCTGTGGCCGGTCAGGGTCGATATCGGGCAGTTCGAGCAAGTGGTGGTCAATCTGGCGGTCAATGCGCGCGATGCGATGCCGGCCGGCGGCGACCTCACCGTACGCACCCGCAACGTCAGCGCCGGAGAGTGCAAGACCTTTTCCTACCGCGAACTTACTCCGGCCGACTATGTGCTGGTCGAGGTCGAGGACAGCGGCAGCGGCATCGCGCCTGATGTGCTGAAAAAGATCTTCGAGCCCTTCTTCACGACAAAGGAGGTTGGCAAGGGAACCGGCCTCGGCCTGTCCATGGTCTATGGCATCATCAAGCAGACAGGCGGCTTCATCTTCTGCGATTCCGAAGTCGGCAAGGGATCCGTGTTCCGCATCTTCCTGCCGCGGCACATTGCGGAGGCAAGGAAGGCGGGCGAGGCTGGGGAAGTGCCGGCCGCCCCTGCCAAGATCGCCGACTCAGCCAAGGATCTGTCGGGCTCGGCCACGGTGCTGCTTGTCGAGGACGAGGACGCCGTGCGCATGGGCGGCATGCGGGCGCTGAAATCGCGCGGCTACACCGTCCACGAGGCGTCGTCGGGCGTCGAGGCGCTTGAAGTCTACGAAGCGCTCGGGGGCAAGGTCGACGTCGTGGTGTCGGACGTGGTGATGCCGGAAATGGACGGCCCGACGCTGCTTGGCGAATTGCGCAAACGGCAGCCCGACATCAAGTTTATCTTCGTGTCCGGCTATGCCGAAGACGCGTTCGCCAAGAACTTGCCGGCAGACGCGCATTTCGGCTTCTTGCCGAAGCCGTTTTCGCTCAAGCAGTTGGCCACCATCGTAAAGGACATGCTGGAATCCTGACCCTTCCAATGCTCTGCTTGCGCAATGTCGCGAGACTGCCATGATTGCAGGCGAAACGGGCGACGGGTTTTGGAAAGCTGCCGTGACGCCACACAACGAGGCAAGCAAGGGCGACTACGCAAGCACGGTGCTGCTGCCGGGCGATCCGCAGCGCGCTGAATGGATGGCGCAGACCTTTCTGGAAGCGCCGCGCTGCGTCAACCGCCGCCGCGGCGCGCTCGGCTTTACCGGGTTGTTTCGCGGCAAACCTGTCAGCATCCAGTCCACCGGCATCGGCGTCCCGTCGTTCCTGGTCTATGTGCATGAGCTGCTGGACTCTTATGGTGCGAAAACGTTGATCCGCACTGGTACGTGCGGTGGCCTGACCGCCGAGATGGCGCTGCGCAGCCTGGTGATCGCACAATCGGTGCGCGGCGAAAATGCCGAGAGCGGCCAGGTTTTTGGGCTCTATCGTGCCGATGCCGGCCCCGATCCTGCATTGTTGGCCCAGGCGTTGGCCCGGGCTGCTGAACTCGGCATCGACTATCGGGCCGGGCTGACGATCTGCAGCGACATTTTCTATCATCCGCAGGGGCGCGAACGCTTTGCCGAAGCGCAGGCCCAGGGCGCGCTCGCCGTGGATATGGAAACCAGCGCGCTCTACCGCATTGCGGCCGATTTCGGCGCCCGGGCGCTGTCGATCCTGACCGTCGTCGATAACGTGGCAACCGGCGAGCAAACCGACTATTCCGAACGCCAGGGGCTTTTCACCGATATGACCCGGCTGGCGCTCGATCTGGCGGCGGAGAGCTAGGCGGCTTTCCGCTTCGGGGGGAAACCTCGCCAGGTGCCGTACTTTTTTCAACGCTTCGTGCAGGTCGAGGCGGTAAAGGCGCCGTCTGGCTGCTTCATGATGATGTCGAAGGACGGGGTGGTTCCGCTTTCCAGCGTCGCTTGGGTAAGCGAGATCGAGTTGCCGCCACTGGTGTAGCCGCCCAGCGGACCTAGCCAGGTGATCACGCCGTCTGCATCCATCTGGTAATTGTAGCTCTGCGGCGGGATCCCGAAGCTCACCGGACCGCTATAGACGTTTCCCTTGATGGTGATGTCGCCGAGGCTGAGGAACATGCCAAGCAGATAGACTTCGCAATGATAGGAGCCGTCCGGCAGCTTGCCGTCGCTGAAGCCGGCGCGCGCTACGGTCGTCGTCGCCAGCAGAAGAATGGCGGTGAAAATGCAAGAAGTTCTGAAGGCCATGGCGTCGCTCGCTTAAGGGTTCGAGCTTGCCTCATTTCGCTGCGGCGCTGCAATCCTCGCCAGCGCTCATATGATGCTGCTCAAAATTCGGGCATTGGCCTATATGTGAGTAAAACTTAGGCTGATATGGGTGATCCTTTCTCGTTTCGAACAGGGCAGGCGAGGTTCATCTCCTGCGGCTAATATATTAACCGACTGACAGAGCTGGGAAATCTCAAATCCCCCGACCTTGCTCCCGTGATTGGCACAGCCGTTGCATGGTCTGTTCCGATGCAGTTAACCAGCTTGGGAGTTTAAAAGTATGAGGGGCAGTTTCTCGACAATAGCAAAAATGTTTTCGGCCGGCGTGGTCACCGCCGGCCTGCTGATGAGCGTTCCCGCCAAGGCGGCCGACGACACGATCAAGGTCGGCATCCTCCATTCGCTGTCGGGAACCATGGCGATCTCGGAGACGACGCTGAAGGACGCCATGCTGATGCTCATCGAAGAGCAGAATGCCAAGGGCGGCCTACTCGGCAAGAAGCTCGAGGCGGTGGTCGTCGATCCGGCTTCGAACTGGCCGCTGTTCGCAGAAAAAGCGCGCGAGCTGATCTCGAAGGACAAGGTCGCCGCGGTGTTTGGCTGCTGGACCTCGGTGTCGCGCAAGTCGGTACTGCCGGTGTTCAGCGAACTCGACAACATCCTGTTCTACCCGGTCCAGTATGAGGGCGAGGAAAGCGAGCGCAACGTGTTCTACACCGGTGCGGCGCCGAACCAGCAGGCCATTCCGGCCGTCGATTATCTGATGAGCGAGGATGGCGGTTCGGTGAAGCGCTGGGTGCTCGAAGGCACCGACTACGTCTACCCGCGCACCACCAACAAGATCCTCGAGGCTTATCTGAAAGCAAAGGGCGTTGCTGCGGAAGACATCATGGTCAACTACACGCCGTTCGGCTTTTCCGACTGGCAGACCGAAGTCTCGGCGATCAAGAAGTTCGGCTCGGCCGGCAAGAAGACCGCCGTCGTCTCGACCGTCAACGGCGACGCGAACGTGCCGTTCTACAAGGAACTCGGCAACCAGGGCATCAAGGCCGAGGACATTCCGGTCATGGCCTTCTCGGTCGGCGAGGAAGAGCTTGCCGGTCTCGACACCGCGCCGCTGGTCGGCCATCTCGCCGCCTGGAACTATTTCGAAAGCGTCGACACGCCCGAGAACGAGAAGTTCATCGCCGACTGGCACAAGTTTATCAAGAACGACAAGCGCACCACCAACGACCCAATGGAAGCCCACTATATCGGCTTCAACATGTGGGTGAAGGCGGTCGAGAAGGCCGGCACCACCGATCCGGACAAGGTCATCGACGCCATGGTCGGCGTCTCGGTGCCGAACCTGACCGGCGGCTATTCGACCATGATGCCGAACCATCACATCACCAAGCCGGTGCTGATCGGCGAAATCCAGGCCGACGGCCAGTTCGAAACCGTCTCACAGACGCCGGGCCTGGTGATGGGCGACGAGTGGTCCGACTACCTGCCTGACTCCAAGGACCTGATCTCCGATTGGCGCGCACCTCTGTCCTGCGGCAACTTCAACGTTGCCACCGGCAAATGCGGCGGCAAGGGAACCAACTGATCCTCCCGGTCTGTCCTCCCAGACCCGCAAGCCTCCGGGCAGGCTTCCTCCAGCCTGCCCGGAGGCGACATTCAACCTTCAACAGCCACCAGAAACCAATGATCCTGATCCGCGCGATTGGCCTGATGCTGCTCCTCCTCCTGGGGACGCTGCCGCCGTCGAACGCCAGCGAGGCCGATTTGCGCGCCGTCGTCGCCAAATTCGCCACCGCCGCCAATTTTCCGGCGATCGAAGCCGTGGTGCGCGAGCTTGCGGTATCCGGCGATCCAGCCGTAGAACGGCCGCTTGCCGCGCTTGCGGAGGGCAGCCTTTACGTCCGCAAGGCCGATTCACTGGTCTTTGTCGGCAAGGAGAGCGGCGGCGGCATCGAGCTGCTCGATGCACTCACCGGCGAAAAAACGGGCGAAGCTGCCAAGGCCGACATCACCAAGATCAAGGTCAACAATACGCTGCGCCGCGTTATCCGCGACGCGCTGGGCACGCTGACGCTTGGCTCCAAGGATCCGGCCGTACGCATTGCCGCCGCCGACACAATGTTCAAGACGCCGGACGCGGCGAACATCGAGCCGCTCGACACCGCGATCGCCAATGAGAGCGTGGCAAGCGTCAAGGCGCTGCTCGAACAGGCACGCGCCGCCTCGGTTCTCGTTTCAGACAGGCCCGAGACCGACAAACTGGCGGCGATCGCGCTTATCGGCGCGCGCGGCGACCGCGATGCGGTGTCGCTGCTCACGTCGGTGGAGGTCAATGCCGAAGGTGCGGTGAAGGACGCGGCGACGGCGGCGATCGCCAACATCAATTCGACGCTGGCGCTGTGGGATGCCGGCCAGAATATCTGGTACGGCATATCGCTCGGATCGGTGCTGCTGCTGGCGGCGATCGGCCTGGCCATCACCTTCGGCGTCATGGGCGTCATCAACATGGCGCATGGCGAGATGGTCATGCTCGGCGCCTATACGACCTTCGTCGTGCAGGAGGTGATCCGCAATTCCTTTCCCGGCCTGTTCGACTGGTCGCTGGTCATTGCCCTGCCGCTGGCCTTCCTGGTAGCGGCGCTCGTCGGCCTTATCATCGAGCGCGGGCTGATCCGCTTCCTCTACGGCCGGCCGCTGGAAACCCTGCTGGCGACCTGGGGTGTTTCGCTGATCCTGCAGCAGGCCGTACGCACCATCTTCGGGCCGACCAACCAGGAGGTCGGAAACCCGTCCTGGATGTCCGGCTCGTTCAATATCGGCCAGCTTGCCGTGACATGGAACCGGCTCTGGATCCTGGTATTCGCGCTCGGCGTGTTCGCGGTGCTGCTCTACGTGATGAAACGCACGCCCTGGGGGCTGCAGATGCGTGCCGTCACCGCCAATCGCCGCATGGCCGCCTCGATGGGTATCAGGACGCCTTGGGTCGATGCGCTAACATTTGCACTCGGCTCCGGCATTGCCGGCATCGCCGGTGTCGCGCTCAGCCAGATCGACAACGTCTCGCCCAATCTCGGCCGCGGCTACATCATCGACAGCTTCATGGTCGTCGTCTTCGGCGGTGTCGGCAATCTTTGGGGCACGCTGGTCGGCGCCTTTTCGCTCGGCATCGTCAACAAGTTCCTCGAACCTTATGCGGGAGCGGTGCTCGGCAAGATCGTCGTCCTGGTCCTGATCATCCTGTTCATCCAGAAACGCCCGCGCGGTCTGTTCGCGCTCAAGGGCAGGTCGGTGGAAGCATGATCACGGGACGCTTCTTTGCCGCCGGCGCCGACCGCCGCGTCGCCATCACCATCTTCATCCTGCTGGCGGTTGCCATCATCGTGCCGCTGCTCAATCTTGCGGTCTCGCCGACAAGTGCGTTTTACGTGCCGTCCTATATCGTCGCGCTCACCGGCAAATACCTCTGCTACGCGCTGCTCGCCTTGGCGCTCGATCTCGTCTGGGGCTATTGCGGCATCCTCTCGCTCGGCCATGGCGCTTTCTTTGCGCTCGGCGGCTATGCGATGGGCATGTATCTGATGCGCCAGATCGGCTCGCGGGGCGTCTACGGCAATCCGCTGCTGCCGGATTTCATGGTGTTCCTGAATTACAAGGAATTGCCATGGTTCTGGTATGGTTTCGACCATTTCTGGTTCGCGGCGATCATGGTGCTTGCGGTACCCGGCCTGCTCGCCTTCGTCTTCGGCTGGTTCGCCTTCCGCAGCCGCGTTACCGGCGTCTATCTGTCGATCATCACCCAGGCGATGACCTATGCGCTGCTGCTTGCGTTTTTCCGCAACGACATGGGTTTCGGCGGCAATAACGGCCTGACTGATTTCAAGGACATTCTAGGCTTCAACGTGCAGGCCGACATGACACGGTCGGCGCTGTTCGCGGCCAGCGCCGTCATGCTGGCGTTTGCCGTCTTCGTGACCTGGGCAATCGTCGGTTCCAAGTACGGCAAGCTTTTGATGGCGGTGCGCGACGCCGAAAGCCGCACACGCTTCCTCGGATGGCGGGCGGAGAACGTCAAACTGTTCGCATTCACCGTGTCGGCGGTGATGGCCGGCATCGCCGGTGCGCTTTACGTGCCGCAGGTCGGCATCATCAACCCTGGCGAATTCGAGCCGTCCAATTCGATCGAGGTGGTGGTGTGGGCGGCCGTCGGCGGGCGCGGCACCATCGTCGGACCGATCATCGGCGCGCTTCTGGTCAATGCCGGTAAATCCTGGTTCACCGGCGTGCTGCCGGAATTCTGGCTGTTTGCGCTGGGCGGACTATTTGTCGCCGTCACGCTGTTCCTGCCCAAGGGCATCATCGGCATGTGGGATTCCTGGCGCGGCAACGCCAAGGCGCTGCGGGCGGCCTCGGTCGCCGAGGAAGCCGGCATCGATGCCGATGCGCCGGTGCCGCCGAAAACCGACCGCTCGGCGGCGAGAAGGCCGGGCGACTGGTCGGCCTCCGGCGCCGAACCGCAGCCGGCAGAGTGATGGCCTGATGTCGAAGAGCAACACCATCCTCTATCTCGACGGCGTGTCGGTTTCCTTCGACGGATTTCGCGCCATCAACAACCTGTCGCTGGTGCTCGACAAGGGCGAGATGCGGGCGATCATCGGCCCCAACGGCGCCGGAAAGACGACGATGATGGACATCGTCACCGGCAAGACGCGGCCCGATGCTGGCGAGGTTTTCTTCAACGGTGAGGTCGACTTGACCAAACACGACGAGGCCGAAATCGCCATGATGGGCATCGGCCGTAAATTCCAGAAGCCGACCGTCTTCGAAAGCCACACGATCGAGGACAATCTGATGCTGGCGCTGAAAGGCCCGCGCTCGATCTTCCCGGCACTGTTCCATCGTCGCTCGGCCGCGGACGTGCGGCACATCGACGACATTCTCGGCATCATCCGGCTTGGCGACAAGCGTGACGAGCTCGCCGCCAATCTGAGTCACGGCCAAAAGCAATGGCTCGAGATCGGCATGCTTCTGGCGCAGGATCCGAAGCTGCTGCTGGTCGACGAACCGGTAGCTGGCATGACCGATGCCGAGACCGAGGAAACCGCGCGGCTGCTCAGGGACATCGCGCGCGACCATTCAGTCATCGTCGTCGAGCACGACATGCATTTCGTGCGCGAGCTCGGCGTCAAGGTTACCTGCCTGCACGAGGGCTCGGTGCTTTCCGAGGGCAGCCTCGACTTCGTTTCGGCCGACGAACGTGTCGTCGAAGTCTATCTGGGGAGATAAGCATGGTCTGGCGCGTTCCGTTCCATCATTTCGACCTTTCGTTCTTCAGGCGTTGGAGAAAGCGCTGACCATGCTTGAAGTCTCCAATGCCACGCTGCACTACGGCGCTGCCCAAGCGCTGCGCGGCGTCTCGCTGAAGGCTGGCGCCGGCAAGATCACCTGCGTGCTCGGCCGCAACGGCGTCGGCAAGACCAGTTTGATGAGATCGATCGTCGGCCATCATCGGCTGACGAGCGGAAGCGTTGCCTTCGAGGGGAAGGCGCTCGACCGGAGCGCGGCGTATGATCGCGCCCGGTCGGGCATCGCATTCGTGCCGCAGGGCAGGGAGATATTTCCGCTGCTTACGGTGCGGGAAAACCTCGAATCGGGTTTTGCGCCGTTGAAGCGCTCCGATCGCAACATTCCCGGTCACGTCTTCGAATTGTTTCCGGTGCTGAAGCAGATGCTCGCGCGCCGTGGCGGTGACCTTTCCGGCGGCCAGCAGCAGCAGCTTGCCATCGGCAGGGCGCTGGTAATGCGGCCGAAACTGCTGGTGCTCGACGAGCCGACCGAAGGCATCCAGCCGTCGATCATCAAGGATATCGGCCGCGCCGTCCGCTATCTGCGCGACCAGGCGGGAATCGCCGTGCTTTTGGTCGAACAATATCTCGATTTCTGCCGGGAATTGGCCGACGAGGTCAACATCATGGACCGCGGCCAGATCGTCCATACCGGCCCCGCCGAGGATCTCGACCGTGCGGACGTCCGCAAATTCCTGACTGTCTGAATTCTTATTGATTCCATTACTTTGCAACTCTGGCGCGCTGCAGATTGCGTGCTAGATTTTGCTTGGCCTTGGTGAGTCGGCCGCTTTCCGTACCAGTTTCAACTTGGCAGATCAGGGGAAGGCGCGGCCCGCGTCGGCACGCTTGCCCGCAAGCCGTTCCCTTCCAGCGATCTGTTGTCGTCCAACATTTCGGGTGCTTGGGAGCCAGGGCCAGTCGATGGAGCGCTATGTCGAGGACTACCAGAAACGACGGCTCACGGAGCGCGTCGACATCCTAACAGCCATCAACATTCTGAAATCGCAGGGGTATGAACACGACGAACTCATCGCGGAGATCACCAAGGTCTTCTATGTCGATCTCGATGCTTTCAATGAGATCGTCAGGGTTGATCGGCGTCCGGACGAACGCGCCGCATAGCCGGTAGTTTCGGACCCTGCCAGGCGGACCACCGACAGCGAGGCGTCAGCCGGCGACCCGCTTCATCAACGCGATGGCGCCGAATGGAGCGCGGACCTTGCCCTCTGTGATGAAGTAGACGAACACATCGCGTGGCTTGACCGGCGCGTCGGTTGAAGGATCGGCGCGCGGCAGATCGGCCGGCACCTTGCCTTCCGCCCAAGTCTTGGCGCGGGCCGCCCATTCGTCGAGCGCCTTTGGCGTGTAGCAATCGGGATTATCGTCGCTGCCGGTCTGCAGCCGCGCATAGATGAAATCGCCAGTAGCGTCGGCAATCCCTGGATATTTGGCGTGGTCGGCATAGACGATGGCGGCCTTGTGCTTTCGCGCCAAGGCGGCGAATTCCGGCACGATGAAGCTGTCGTTGCGCACCTCGATCGCGTGGCGCAGCGCAACGCCGTCCTGCTTTTCCGGCAACAGCTTGAGGAAGGCCTCGAAGTCGTCCGGGTCGAATCTCTTGGTCGGCGCGAACTGCCACAGAATCGGCCCGAGCTTGTCGCCAAGTGCCGCGACGCCCGACCCGAGGAAGCGCATAATCGATTCCCCGGCCTCGCCAAGCACGCGGCGGTTGGTGACGAAGCGGTTGCCCTTCAGCGAATAGACGAAACCATCCGGCGCCTCGTTCGCCCATTTGACGAAGGTCGGTTCCTTGAAGCTCGAATAATAGGTGCCGTTGACCTCGATAGTGGGCACCTGCCGGCTGGCATAATGCAGTTGCTTGGCCTTCGACAATTTGTCCGGGTAGAAGGACGTGTCCCACGGCTCGAAGGTCCAGCCGCCCATGCCGGCGCGGATTGTTCCTGATTGAGTCATAGTCGTCCTCCCGGTTTTCAGAAAAGGATCACGCGATGGCGGTCGTCTCGATGGCTTTCGCCATGTCGACGACCGTCCATCCTGGCCGATATGGATTGGGCCGGCGACCCGTTTCGCGAAAGCCGTAGGCCTTATACAACGAAACGTTCCGTTCCATTCTGGAATTGGTGTAGAGTCGGATTTCAGGCAAGCTCCACAGGCGCGTCTGTCGCTCGGCCCCGTCGAGCAGCCCGATCCCGAAACCCTTGCCCTGAAAGGCGGGCGCAACGGCGACGCTGAAGATCATTGTATGGTCCGCATGTCGTTCGAGAACGATCAGGCCGGCCGTCTGTCCATCCTGCTCCGAAAGCCAGACCTCGCCGCAGTGGATGCGCGGCGCATAATCCTCGGTGACGGGGATCGGCGGCGCACCGAACAGGGCAGTGTAGGGCGCGTAGGCGTCGGTGGTGAGCGAGATCACCGTGGGGAGATCATCGGCCCGAGCGGCTCTCATGATCAAAACTGGCCCGCGCCGGCAGCGGCCGCAATCACGTTGTCCATGCCCGCCGCTATCGCGGCGACGGCATTGCAGCTGGCGTCGCCCAAGCAGTGGCGCTCAGCGAGCCAGTGCGCGTCATTGTAGGAGAGCCAGACCTTGCCTTGCTCGTCCTCCCAGGCCAGTGCCTTGACCGGCAGATCGATGCCGGCAAGCTGCCGGTCCTGCATCAGCGGCGTGCCGCCTTTCGGATTGCCGAAAATCAGGAGCTGGGTTGGACGCAGTGATGTTTCGACATTGCGCGCACCGGCGGCGTGGTCAATGCGGGCGAAGACCAGCAATCCTGCACGTTCCACAGTCTCGACCAGGCGATCGATCGTTTCGGCCACGCCGAAGCGGCTTTGGACCGTGATGAGACCGTTCTTTGCCATCACTCCGCCGCTTCGCGCTTGCCTCCGGGGCGCCGCTCCAGCAATTCCCTCAGGAACTGCCCGGTATAGCTGCGCTTTTCGCGAACGATGTCCTCAGGCGTGCCGGACGCCACCAGCTCGCCGCCGCCGTCACCACCTTCGGGGCCAAGATCGAGAACCCAGTCAGCGGTCTTGATCACCTCTAGATTGTGCTCGATGACGACGACCGTGTTGCCCTGGTCGACCAGCTCGTGCAGCACTTCAAGCAGCTTGGCGACGTCGTGGAAATGCAGGCCGGTGGTTGGCTCATCGAGAATGTAGAGCGTCTTGCCCGTCGCCTTGCGCGACAGTTCCTTGGCGAGCTTGATGCGCTGCGCCTCGCCACCCGACAAAGTCGTCGCCTGCTGGCCAACATGGATGTAGCCGAGACCGACCCGTTTCAGCGTCTCCAGCTTGTCGCGAACGCCGGGCACGGCGGCGAAGAAATCGACGCCTTCCTCGACGGTCATGTCGAGAACGTCGGCAATCGACTTGCCCTTGAACAGGACGTCCAGTGTCTCGCGATTGTAGCGCTTGCCGTGGCAGACATCGCAGGTGACATAGACGTCGGGCAGGAAATGCATCTCGATCTTGATGACGCCGTCGCCCTGGCAGGCCTCGCAGCGGCCGCCCTTGACGTTGAACGAGAAGCGGCCCGGCTGATAGCCGCGCGCCTTGGCCTCCGGCAGGCCGGCGAACCAGTCGCGGATCGGCGTGAAGGCGCCGGTATAGGTGGCGGGATTTGAGCGCGGGGTGCGCCCGATCGGCGACTGGTCGATGTCGATGACCTTGTCGAGGAATTCCAGCCCTTCGATGCGGTCGTGCTCGGCCGGATGCTCGCGCGAGCCCATGATGCGGCGCGACGCCGCCTTGAACAGGGTCTCAATCAGGAAGGTCGACTTGCCGCCGCCGGACACGCCGGTGACGGCGGTAAAAGTGCCGAGCGGAATTTCAGCGGTGACGTTCTTCAGGTTGTTGCCACGCGCGCCGACGACCTTCAGCCGGCGGTTCTTCCTGGCCTCGCGCCGTACTGCCGGCGTCGCCACCTCGAGCTCGCCCGACAGGTATTTGCCGGTGATGGAAGCGGGGGTCGCCATGATCTGCTGCGGCGTGCCCTGGGCGATGATGTGGCCGCCATGGATGCCGGCGGCCGGGCCGATATCGACGACATAGTCGGCATGGAGGATCGCGTCCTCGTCGTGCTCGACGACGATGACCGTGTTGCCGATGTCGCGCAGATGCTTCAGCGTATCGAGCAGGCGGGCATTGTCGCGCTGGTGCAGACCGATCGACGGCTCGTCCAGCACGTAAAGTACGCCGGTCAGGCCGGAGCCGATCTGCGAGGCAAGACGGATGCGCTGGCTCTCGCCACCTGACAGCGTGCCGGAGTTGCGCGACAGCGTCAGATAGTCGAGCCCGACATCGTTGAGGAAGCGCAGCCGCTCGCGGATTTCCTTGAGCACGCGCACCGCGATCTCGTTCTGCTTGTCGTTGAGCGACGCAGGCAGGTCGGTGAACCACTGGTCGGCCTTGCGGATCGACAGCTCGGTGACCTCGCCAATGTGCTTGCCGGCGATCTTGACCGCGAGCGCCTCGGGCTTCAGCCGATAGCCGCGGCAGGCCGGGCAGGGCGTGGCCGACATAAAGCGCTCGATCTCCTCGCGCATCCAGGCGGATTCGGTTTCCTTCCAGCGGCGCTCGAGGTTGGGGATGACGCCCTCGAAGGTTTTTGTCGTCTTGTAGGAGCGCAGGCCGTCATCGTAGTGGAAGGTGATTTCGCGCTCGCCGGTGCCGTGCAGGACGGCTTGCTTTGCCTCCTCGCTCAAATCCTTGAACTTGTCGCCGAGCTTGAAGCCATAGGCAACGCCCAGCGCTTCCAGCGTTTGCGCATAATAGGGCGAGGTCGACTTCGCCCACGGGCTGACGGCGCCGGCGCGCAGCGAGACATTCTCGTCGGGCACGACCAGGCTGGCATCGATGGCGCGTTGGCTGCCGAGCCCATCGCAGGTCGGGCAGGCGCCGAACGGATTGTTGAAGGAGAACAGCCTGGGCTCGATCTCGGGAATGGTGAACCCGGATACCGGGCAGGCGAACTTTTCCGAGAACAGCATGCGTTCATGTGTCTCGTTCTTCGATTTGTTGACCGAATCCTCGCCGGTCTGGCTGGCGTCAAGCGGCCTGTCGGCAAATTCCGCTACCGCCAGTCCGTCGGCCAGCTTCAGCGCGGTCTCGATGGAATCGGCGAGCCGAGTCGCGAGATCGCCGCGCACGACGATGCGGTCGACGACAACGTCGATGTCATGTTTGTACTTCTTGTCCAAGGCCGGCACGTCGGCGATCTCGTAGAAGACGCCATCGACTTTGACGCGCTGAAAGCCCTTCTTCTGCAGCTCCAGCAGTTCCTTGCGGTACTCGCCTTTGCGGCCGCGCACCATCGGCGCCAGAATGAACAGCCGGGTGCCTTCCTCGACTGCGAGCACCCGGTCGACCATCTGCGAAACCGTCTGGCTCTCGATCGGCAGGCCGGTGGCCGGTGAATAAGGTACGCCGACGCGGGCGAACAAAAGCCGCATATAGTCGTAGATCTCGGTGACGGTGCCGACCGTCGAACGTGGGTTCTTCGAGGTGGTCTTCTGCTCGATGGAGATCGCTGGCGACAGGCCGTCGATCTGGTCGACGTCCGGCTTCTGCATCATTTCGAGGAATTGCCGCGCATAGGCCGAAAGGCTCTCGACGTAGCGGCGCTGGCCCTCGGCGTATATGGTGTCGAAGGCAAGCGACGACTTGCCCGACCCCGACAGGCCGGTCATGACAATCAGGCTGTCACGCGGCAGGTCGAGATCGACATTCTTCAGATTGTGTTCGCGTGCCCCGCGAATGGAGAGATATTTATGGTCGGCCATCGCCGGTCGCCGCCTCAGAATCTGGAATTCGTGGGATGGGCGGGTTTTCCCGACCATCCCCTATGTAGGCAATTTCGCCGCCTTTTCGAGAGACGCCACAACTCTCGACTAAAGCGTTTAACCGCCTTTCGCGCGAACGGGCAAGCGGAAAGAACAAAGGCCGAACACGCTCCTGACAAAAGCTGCCCGTACAGCCGGCTTCACAAAGCGTCTCGCGATCACATTTTTCGGTAACCGGCTATTCAAGGTTGACGTCCCTGCGCCGTGGGGGCAGACTCCAGACGTCAACGAAGCCAGCCGTCTTTCGATGGCCTCGCGGCCTGGGGCTAGCCTGCGAGACGCCGCGGGTTATGCGATGAGCGCTTCGACGACAGTCGCAACGAACAGAAGGAGAGCAGAGGCATGACTCCACCGGATAGTTCCTTGAGGCTCCACGTGTCGCTGGAGCCGCGGCAGGTATAAGTGACCAGGTCAGGCGTTTTGCGCTACCTGCCAACGTTGACTTGCCGATCCCCACAACAATCAGAGACTGCTAGTCGGATCGTCGGCTGAACGCCGCGAAGCATCCGAAATGAAAAGCCGGCAGGAAACTCCCGGCAATTTGGATTTCAGATCCAAGAAGCCCCGTCAGTTGCACAAGCAATGGCGGGGCTGTTCGTTTGAAGCGCACATTTGTGGTGCATACCAGGCGAGCTTACCGGCTGGGGGGCCTGATCCCGCCGGTAGCGACATCGATGGTTATGCTACCGGAAATCCGAACGTCGGTATCGCCGATCTTGAACGTGCCGTTGCCGCTGCTGGGAAGCGCCTCGTCGGGCTCGGGCTGCGGGGCTGGCCCCGCGATGCGATAATCGCTGGTCACACCGGGCAGGGCGCCCTTTTGCGAGGACGTCGAATTATCTTGGGCAAGTGCCGCGCCGACCAACATGTTCGTGCCCACAATGGCGGCAATGGCAAGGCATAGGCTGGATGAACGGCTGGCGGTCATCACCTGACTATAGTGCGGCGATAGCGCCGAAGCCAGACCGGCGGCGCTGAAAGTTGCCAGCCCTCATGTCGCTCAGTTCGGTTCGAAGGTGCTTCATGCGGCCTGCTTGCGAGTGTCGAAAACATGGTCGACGAGGCCCCAATCCTTGGCCTCCTGCGCAGTCATGAAAAAGTCGCGGTCGAGCGTGCGTTCCACTTCTTCGTAGGTGCGGCCGCAATGGTGGGCGTAAAGATCGGTCATGCGCCGCTTGGTGCGAAGGATGCCCTCGGCATGGCGCTGGATATCGGAGGCTTGGCCCTGGAAGCCGCCGAGAGGCTGATGCAGCACGATGCTGGTGTTGGGTAGCGCGATGCGCCGCCCTGGTGTGCCGGCCATCAGGAGGAACGAGGCCATCGAGGCGGCGAAACCCATACAAACGGTGGAGACCGGGCAGCTGATATACTGCATCGTATCATAGATGGCGAAACCGCTGGTCACCACGCCGCCCGGCGAGTTGATGTAGAGCGAGACCTCCTTGTCGGGGTTGTCGGATTCCAGCGACAGAAGCTGGGCGCAGACCAGCGCCGAGGTGCCGTCATCGATCGGCCCGTTGATGAAGACGATGCGCTCGCGTAGCAGCCGCGAAAATATGTCGAAGGCACGTTCGCCGCGGCTCGACTGCTCGATCACCATCGGCACCAAATTGGCAAGGCCGCTCATTATTTTTCTCCGTAGGCTGATCGGGTTCAGGCCGCGCGCAGAAGGAGGCGCGGGGTGTTTGCGGCGATCTGCTTGTGCTTGGGAGTGCGCGCTTCAAACGAAAGCCGGCAACCGGCGCATGCTATCGCGATCTCCGGCACTGCTGCCCGAGCAAAACCATCATGGACGATGCGCAGATGCGTGCCGCCGGAAACGGTGCGGTCGAGCGTAAAGGTGACGATGCTGTCCACTGGGCTGTCGTTCATTGGGCTGTCCAGGGGGCTGCCGGGCGGCACCTGCGTATCGCAGGGCGCCGGCCGCTCCCGCCAGGAGTAGCGCAGCAGCCGTCCGGGATCCGCGTCGAGGATTTCGCACTCGATCGGCGCATTCGGCGCTTTAAAGGCAAAGCGGTTGCCGATTTCGGGCTTGATGTCGTTCGGCATCATCCAGGCCGCGAGCAGGTCCGGCACCGTCAGCGCCCTCCACACTTTTTCCGGCGGCTCGGGCAGTTCGCACTCGAACTCGATCTTGTCTACGGCCATTTCCGCGCGTTCTTTGCCTCGGCTGGTCATTGGTCCATGTCCTTCAACACCGTCTTGAGCCTTTCGATGCGCTCTGGCCAGAACGCACGGTAGCGTTCGATCCAGCCGAGCAGCGGCGCAAGCCCCTTCGGATCGACGCGGTAATAGGCGTTGCGGCCGGCCCGCCGCTCGACGACGAGGCCGGCGCCGCGCAGCACGGCGAGATGCTGCGATACCGCCGGCTGCGATACCGGCATGCCAGTGCGCAGTTCCGACACCGTCATCTCGCCGTCGGCGAGCCGCTCATAGACGGCGCGACGCGTTGGATCGGCCAGTGCCCGAAAAATCTCTGCTTCGATCATTCCGAAAGCATAAGTCGATACTTATCGGTTTGGCAAGCCGCTTTTTAAGACAGGCGGTGTTTTTACGACGGCGAGATTTTACAAAGGCGTCGGAAGCCAGCGTCTCACCATGTCTGGAGATCCGCTAAACGTCGCCTCGAAAACGGGTGACGCGAGCACGGCATGGATATGAAGCAGTTCGGAGCCGACGTTCCGGAAGCCATGTTGCCTGAGCGCGGCAACAACAAGCGACTGTCCGGCAGTCAAGACGAGATGCTCGTCATCGATCCACATCTCGGCCCTGCCGGCGATGACGGTAAGCACTTCCTCGACCGGGTGCCAATGTGTCGGGGCGCCAACCGTGGGTTCGACCCATTGTTCAAATATGCAAAGTTGAGTTGCGCCGTTGCAGGCCGAGACATGCATGCGGGTCGTCCGCCATTCTTCTTGCGGCTGATCGTCATGCTCGACCATCTTCATTGAGTTCGCCTCGATCTCAGGGTTCGTGGAAATTCGACGCCAGGACACTACTTGTTACTGACATCTATTGACAGTGCAGGGCCTTTAACTTAGAACGAATAGAGAACAAAAACCTTGTGGGAAAAGGCAGCCACAGCAGGCAGGGATTATCCATAGCCTGTAAGGTGCAGCGACAAAAATTTGGTTTCGGATGAGCGCGGAGAAGTGTCATGGCGGGTAGCGTCAACAAGGTCATTCTGGTGGGCAACCTCGGGGCGGACCCTGAAATCCGCCGCCTGAATTCGGGTGACCCGGTCGTCAACATCCGCATCGCGACGTCGGAAAGCTGGCGCGACAAGACATCCGGAGAGCGCAAGGAAAAGACCGAGTGGCACAATGTCGTGATCTTCAACGACCAGATCGCCAAGGTGGCCGAGCAGTATCTGAAGAAGGGCATGAAGGTCTATGTCGAGGGCCAACTGCAGACGCGCAAATGGCAAGACCAGACCGGCAATGACCGCTATACGACCGAAATCGTGTTGCAGAAATTCCGCGGCGAGCTGCAGATGCTCGATGCGCGGGGCGAGGGCGGCGGCCAGGTCGGCAACTATGCTGGTGGTGGTGCGAGCCGCGGTTCCGATTTCGGCCAGTCCGGCCCGGGCGAAAGTTTCAATCGCGGTGGCGCCAACAAGGGTGGCGGCGGTGGTTCGTCGCGCGAGCTGGACGACGAAATTCCGTTCTGATTTCTCGGGGCGGACTGCCCTTGCGGCGAAAAGCGCCGGCATCTTGGCCACGAAATGGCGTCCCGAAAATCTGTCTTGGATTTTCGGGACGTTGTGCGTTTGAGCGGTGAAAGGACGTATCAGTTGAAAGCAAGGGTCAAATGGGTCGAGGAGCGCACTTTCATTGGCGAGTCCGCCAGTGGGCACAAGCTGGTGCTAGGCACTGCGTTTGGGCCGGAGGGCAAGACACCGGGGCCGAGCCCAATGGAACTGGTGCTGATCGGCACCGGCGGCTGCTCGGCCTATGACGTGGTCCATATCCTGGAAAAGGGGCGCGAGGCAGTTGAAGATTGTGTGGTCGAACTCGATGCCGACCGTGCAGAAGCCGATCCCAAGGTGTTCACCCGCATCCACATGCATTTTGTCGTTAAGGGCCGGGCGCTGTCACACGACAAGGTGAAGCGGGCAATCGGGCTTTCGATCGAGAAATACTGCTCGGCCTCGGCAATGATGGCCAAGACTGCCGAGATTACCCACGACTTCGAAGTCATTGAAACGACGGCGAAGTAGGGCAGCTCCTAAGTCGCCATCAGCGCCTTGATGCCGTCGGCGACGAACTGTACGGCGAGCGCCGCCAGGATGACGCCGAGCAGCCGCGTCAGGATCGAACGGCCGGTTTGGCCGAGGATACGGTCGATGCGCTCTGACAGCACGAACACGAGGTAGGTGATGACGAGGCAGATGGCGATGATGCCGACAAGGGCTGTCTGCGCGCCCAAACCCTGAAACGAGCTTGAGAGCAGGACGGTCGCCGAAATCGCGCCGGGACCGGCAATAAGCGGGATCGCCAGCGGAAAGGCGGCGATGTTGTGGATCATGTCCCTGGTGATGGCGACGTCGCCGATCTTCTCCTTGCGGTCCTGCCGGCGCTCGAACACCATTTCGAAGGCGATGAAAAACAGCAGAAAGCCGCCGGCGACGCGGAAGGCCGGCAGGGTGATGCCGAAGACTGACAGGATCGACGCGCCGGCGATTGCGAACAACGCCACCACCAGGAAGGCGATGACCGAGGCGCGCACGGAGACCTGGTTGCGTTCCTCGCGGTTCATGCCGCGGGTCACGGCGAGGAAGAGCGGCGCCAGGCCGGGCGGATCGATCGTCACAAGTATGGTGACGAAGGCGTTGAACAGGCTGTCGAAGCTCGGCATGCTGACCCTCCCCGCCGGCAATGCCGGATATCGGGATTGGTAGAGCAAAGCGGAGCCAGTGGAAACCGTGCGGATCACGGGCTCGCGGCGCGCCGCGCCAGGAACTCGACTTCGAGACGCCAGGTGGCGCCGTCGTCCGGTGAGCGTTCGCCCAGCCAGCGGAACGAATTTTCGGTGATGCGCGAAAAGCTCCAGCGCACAGCAGATCCGGTGCCGTCTGCGCCTTGCTGGATAATGGTGTCGCCCTCGGCACGGCCGAGCTGGCGGCTGTAGTACTGGCTGCGCGGATCGCTCCAGAAGATGTGCCAGGCGTCGACGTCGGGGTCGTAGACGCGCAAAGTCGTGCCATAAAAGGTCCATTTGCCGAGCGACGGCGAGGCGCCGGCGTCACGGGCGGGCAGGATCCATACGTCCTGGATCGCGCGGCCTTCGAGCACCCAGCCGAAATGCACCTCGCCGCGCCCGGTCAGCACCTGGCCGTCCTCGAGATGGCGCGTGGCGTCGAACGTCCAGGCGCCGACGAAGCGGCCGTAAAGGTTCAGTTTCTCGGCAAGGGCCGGTACGGGTCCATCGCTGTGCAGGGCCTTGGCAAAGGAATTGGACATGGCTTCGCTCTCATCTTGTCAGGAGACCGGCAAGCATAGAGGCCGACAGGGGTTCTGCGCTTGGGAAAAATTGCTATATTTCGGCGATGGCGACGAGCGCGCACAGGCTGGCGTCGGGCCGAGGCTGGCAGGTGTCGGATGTTATCTGCACCGCCAGCGCCGCCGACAGGCCATTCGAGGAGGAGCATCGGGATTTCTGCATTGCCGCCGTAACCAGCGGCACCTTCCGCTATCGTGCGCGCCAGGGCACGGCGATGCTGGCGCCGGGCGCGCTCCTGCTCGGCAATCCCGGCACATGCTATGAATGCGGGCATGAGCATGGCGCTGGCGACCGCTGCCTCTCCTTCCATTTCGGACCGGCCTATATGGAGCGGATCGTCGCCGACGTGCCGGGCGCGAAGACGCTCGATTTCGGCAGGCCACGCCTGCCGCCCTTGCCGGCGCTGGTGCCGCTGCTCGCCGACGCGGAGGCGGCGCGCGAGATGGCCGACACCGGCGCGTTCGAGGAACTCGCCCTGCGCATTGCTGGTGCAGCGGTGACAGCGGCTTACGGCGCCACGGAAGGACAAAGCGCGCCGAGCCGCCGTGACCAGAAGCGTGTTGCCGAAGCGGTGCGGCGCATCGAGCTCGATGCCGACCGGCCGATCTCGCTTGCCGAACTCGCCGACGAGACCGCTACCAGCCCCTACCATTTCCTGCGCACCTTCCGGCACATCGCCGGCATGACGCCCTACCAGTTCCTGCTGAGAGCGCGGCTGCACAGGGCAGCCGTGCGGCTGCGGACCTCGGATCAGACGATTTCGGCGATCGCCTTTGCAGCGGGATTCAACGATCTATCAACCTTCAATCGTCGTTTCCGGCGGCTGATGGGCGAGGCGCCAGGTACTTATCGCGCCCGCCGGCGATGCCCGTGAAAGGGTGCCACGGCCATATCGTCGCAATTGGTTTATCCTTTTGAATTTGCCGCTAAAAACCACACTGGAAAACTGCCGCGATTGTTGGAGTTTCGGGCCGGCTTCCTATATAAGCACCAAGTGATTCCTGATTAGATTGTGATCCGATTTGACCGACCAAAAGACACCGCGCGGCGCCGACGGCGGCCCCACCGGCATCGAGCCGATATCCATCATTGAGGAGATGCAGCGCTCCTATCTCGATTACGCCATGAGCGTGATCGTCAGCCGTGCGCTGCCGGACGTGCGCGACGGCCTCAAACCGGTGCATCGCCGCATCCTCTACGCCGCCTATGAGAGCGGCTATCACTGGAACCGCAAATATGTGAAATCGGCACGCCCGGTCGCCGACGTGATGGGTAAATACCATCCGCACGGCGACGCCTCGATCTACGACGCTTTGGTGCGCATGGCACAGGATTGGTCGCTGCGCGTGCCGCTGATCGACGGGCAGGGCAATTTCGGCTCGATCGACGGCGATCCGCCGGCGGCGATGCGCTACACGGAATCGCGGCTGACCAAGGTCGCGCACGAGTTGCTGGAAGACATCGACAAGGACACCGTCGATTTCCAAGACACTTACGATGCGTCGGGCAGCGAACCGAAAGTCCTGCCGGCGCGCTTTCCGAACCTGTTGGTCAACGGCTCCGGCGGTATCGCCGTCGGCATGGCCACCAACATCCCGCCGCACAATCTGGGCGAGGTCTGCAACGGCGCCATTGCCCTCATCGACAATCCGGCGATCGACCTTCCGGCACTGATGGAGATCATTCCGGGGCCAGATTTCCCGACCGGCGGCATCGTGCTTGGCCGTTCCGGCATCTACAGCGCCTATTCGACCGGCCGCGGCTCCATCGTCATGCGCGGCCGCGTCAACGTCGAGGCGCGCGGCAACGACCGTGAATCGATCGTCATCACCGAGGTTCCCTATCAGGTGAACAAGGCGTCGATGATCGAGAAGATGGCCGAACTGGTGCGCGACAAGCGCATCGAAGGCATTTCCGACATTCGCGACGAGAGCGACCGCCAGGGCTACCGCGTCGTCATCGAACTGAAGCGCGACGCGGTCGCCGATGTCATCCTCAACCAGCTTTACCGCTTCACGCCGCTGCAGACGTCGTTCGGCGCCAACATGGTGGCGCTGAACGGCGGCAAGCCGGAATTGCTGACGCTGACCGACATGCTGAAGGCGTTCGTCGCCTTCCGTGAAGAGGTGATCAGCCGGCGCACGAAATTCCTGCTGCGCAAGGCGCGCGACCGTGCCCATGTGCTGGTCGGCCTTGCCATCGCCGTTGCCAACATCGATGAAGTCATCAAGCTGATCCGCACGGCGCCGGACCCGCAGACGGCGCGCGAGCAGTTGATGGAGCGTCGCTGGCCTTCGGGCGACGTGGAATCGCTGATTCTGTTGATCGACGATCCGCGCCATCGCATCAACGAGGACGGAACCTACAATCTCTCCGAGGAGCAGGCCCGCGCCATCCTCGAACTGCGCCTGCAGCGCCTGACCGCGCTCGGCCGCGACGAGATCGCCGACGAGCTGAATACGATCGGCGACGAGATCAAGGATTACCTGGACATCCTCTCGTCCCGCGCCCGCATCCAGCAGATCGTAAAGGACGAACTCATCGCCGTGCGCGACGAGTTCGGCACACAGCGCCGCACCGAGCTCGCCGAGGGCGGGGCCGACATGGAAGACGAGGACCTCATCCAGCGCGAGGACATGGTCGTCACCGTCAGCCATTCCGGCTACATCAAGCGCGTGCCGCTGTCGCTCTACCGGGCGCAGCGCCGCGGCGGCAAGGGCCGCTCCGGCATGTCGACCAAGGAAGAGGATTTCGTCACCCGGCTGTTCGTCGCCAACACGCACACGCCGGTGCTGTTCTTCTCCTCGCGCGGCATCGTCTACAAGGAAAAGGTCTGGCGCCTGCCGATCGGCAACCCGCAATCGCGCGGCAAGGCGCTGATCAATATGCTGCCGCTCGAACAGGGCGAGCGCATCACCACCATCATGCCGCTGCCGGAGGATGAGACGAGCTGGGGCGAGCTCGACGTGATGTTTGCCACCACGCGCGGCACCGTGCGCCGCAACAAGCTTTCGGACTTC
Organism: Mesorhizobium sp. M0751; assembly: GCF_040320265.1. NCBI lineage: Bacteria > Pseudomonadati > Pseudomonadota > Alphaproteobacteria > Hyphomicrobiales > Phyllobacteriaceae > Mesorhizobium > Mesorhizobium sp. M0751. The sequence goes on along the minus strand of NZ_JAMYPH010000006.1, from coordinate 87,474 downwards.
GTCCAGGTCAACCGCAACGGCAAGATTGCCATGAAGCTGGACGAGGAAGGCGACGAGATCCTCGGCGTCGAGACCTGCACCGACAACGACGACGTGCTTTTGACGGCAAGTTCCGGCCAGTGCATCCGCTTTCCGGTCAGCGACGTACGCGTCTTCCAGAGCCGCAATTCGGTCGGCGTGCGCGGCATTGCGATGGCCGATGGCGACCGGGTGATCTCGATGGCGGTGATCGAGCATGTCGATGCGCCGCCGGCGGAGCGTGCCGCTTACCTCAAGCGGGTGGTGGCCGAACGCCGGTTCGCTGCCGACATCGCGGCCGGCGAGGAGGAAGAAATCCAGCTCACCAATGAAGAGGTCGGCGAAGAGGCGGAGCTTTCCGACGAGCGCTATGAATTCCTCAAGGCGCATGAGCAGTTCGTGCTGACGGTGACGGAATATGGCTATGGCAAGCGTTCGTCGTCCTACGATTTCCGCCTGACCGGCCGTGGCGGCAAGGGTATCCGCGCCACCGACGTGTCGAAAACGGCCGAAATCGGCCGCCTGGTGGCAACCTTCCCGGTCGGCAATGACGATCAGATCATGCTGGTTTCAGATGGCGGTACCGTTATCCGCGTTCCAGTGAACGGCATTCGTTTCGCCAGCCGCGCCACCAAGGGCGTTACCATCTTCAATACCGCAGAGGGCGAGAAGGTCGTTTCGGTGGAGCGAATTTCAGAACCGCAAGCGGATGAAGAGATCGAAGAGAGTGTCGATGCCGAAGGTGGGGGGCCTGATACTACCGTCGAGTGAGTTTGCCACGACGGCGCCAGCCCCATGGGCCGGCGTTGTGAAGAAACCCCCGCAATCTAGAAGTGGTGATAAGGCTTGCGGTTGCCGAAGCCTTCGAGCCGCTTGGTATTGGCCTTGGCGCGGACGCGCTGTGCTTCCTGATGCAACCCGAATACGGTAGCGATCAGCATGGCGACGGTCATTGCGGTGGCGAGCATGTAGATCAGCATGTGCGTGTTCTCCTGCGCCTAACAACGATTAGATGGGTGTTTGGTTTCATCTTATGCAGCTGCAACTTAGTGAACACTGCGTGAAGCCGTTGCAAGCGGCACATTCATCTGTCGTTCACGTCGGCCAAAAGGTTCATGGGGCGGGCCTGCCGATCGGATTTGCCTTTAGGGGAGAGGCTCGCTAGAAGCACCTGCCATGACCGAACGCATCGCCCTTTATGCCGGCTCTTTCGACCCGCTGACCAACGGCCATCTCGACGTGCTGAAGGCGTCGCTGGCCGTGGCGGATACAATCTATGCGGCGATCGGCATCCATCCCGGCAAGAAGCCGCTGTTTTCCTTCGAGGAACGGGTCGATCTGATCGAAACGGCTGCGAAGGCGGAATTCGGCAGCGACGGTGCGCGCATCAAAGTAGTCGCCTTCGACGGGCTGGTCATCGACGCAGCCAGGAAGCATGGCGCCTCGATCATAATCCGCGGCCTGCGCGACGGCACCGATCTCGACTATGAGATGCAGATGGCCGGCATGAACGAGACCATGGCGCCGCAGCTGCAAACGGTTTTCCTGCCCGCCAGCCCCTCGGTGCGCACCATTACCGCCACACTTGTGCGCCAAATAGCTTCGATGGGAGGCGACATCCGCCCCTTCGTGCCGGCGGCCGTGGCCGGCGCGCTCACCGCCAAATTCGCGAAATAAATGCATGTCGCCCAAAAGTGGAACCCGGCTTTGGGTAACGACATGCATGAACGAAGATAGTCGGAGAAAGATCCCATGCAGCTGAAAAAGCTTGCCTTCTTGCTTGCCGTGCTTGCCGGTCTTGTGACCGCATCCGTGTCGGCGTTTGCCGCCGATCCGGAAAACACTATGATCGTAACGCTGAAGGACGGCGACGTGACCATCGCGCTGAGGCCCGACCTTGCGCCGAAGCACGTCGCGCAGATCAAAAAGCTGGTGCGCCAGGGCGCCTACGACAACGTCGCCTTTCACCGCGTCATCGACGGCTTCATGGCGCAGACCGGCGACGTCAAGTTCGGCAACATGAAGAGCGGCTTCAATGCCGACGCCGTCGGCACCGGCGGCTCCGATCTTCCCGACCTGCCGGCCGAATTCTCCAGCACCGAGCACTACCAGCGCGGCGTGGTCGGCATGGCTCGCTCCGACGATCCGAATTCGGCCAATTCGCAATTCTTCATCATGTTCGCGCCGGCACCGCCGCTCGACGGCCAGTACACCATCGTCGGCAATGTCGTCAGCGGCATGGAGCTGGTGGACCACATCAAGAAAGGCGAAGCGGCGCAGAACGGGACGGTGACCGACCCCGATCGCATGATCAAGGTGCGCATCGCCGCCGACGGCAAGTAACCCCAAGTTTCAAAAGGATATTTCTGACATGGCCGAAATCAAGGACCGCGAGAACGCGCTTATCATGGATACGACCAAAGGCAAGGTCGTCATCGAATTGTTTCCAGATCTGGCGCCCGGCCATGTGGGCCGTATCAAGGAGCTGGCGCGCGAAGGCGCCTATGACGGCGTGGTCTTCCACCGCGTCATCGACGGCTTCATGGCGCAGACCGGCGACGTCAAGTTTGGCAATTCCAACAAGCCGTCTTTCGCGCCGTCGCGCGCCGGCACTGGCGGTTCCGACAAGCCCGATCTGAAGGCCGAGTTCTCCAACGCCAACCACGGCCGCGGTACCTGCTCGATGGCGCGCTCGCAGAACCCGAACTCGGCCAATTCGCAGTTCTTCATCTGCTTCGACGATGCCGCCTTCCTCAACCGCCAGTACACGGTATGGGGCCAGGTCATCGAAGGCATGGACAATGTCGACAAGATCAAGCGCGGCGAACCGGTGCAGGATCCCGACAAGATCGTGTCGCTCAAGGTCGCGGCCGACGTGAAATGACCAGCCGGGCTGTCGCGGCCATCGCATTTGTGCTCGTCGCGGCGGCCACCCCGGCGCTGGCGACGGAATCGATCGTCTGCAGCGCCGACGGCGGCGTCGCATCGATCGACGTTTTGATGGGCCACACGGCCGTCATTGCGGTGGCGCGTGTGTGGCTGGATGCCGGCGGCAAGACATGGACCACGGACGGCCAGCCGGGTTCAACGAAAGTCATCGTCGGACAGGCATTCGAAGACGACGACCGTATGCTGATCGATCTCACTGATGAGGGCCTCAGCTCGATCATCGCCAGATTGCGGCTGGTCAAGGCCAGTGAGCAGTCCAGTTTCGCGATGGGCGGTGCGCTGAGCATAGACGGTGTCGGCGCTTGGGCGGTGACCTGCCCGGAACCTTGAGGCGGGGATTTCTTGCGCGTCGATCTTTTCGACTTCGATCTGCCGGACGAGCGCATCGCGCTTCGCCCAGCCGAGCCGCGCGACAGCGCCAGGATGCTGGTGGTCAGGCCGGGTGAGGGGCTCGAGGACCGGACGGTGCGCGACCTGCCGTCCCTGCTCAAGGCCGGTGATGTGCTGGTCTTCAACGACACCAAAGTTATTCCGGCGCAGCTGAAGGGCATCAGGCGGCGCGGCGAGGCGGCGGCGCAGGTCGAAGCCACGCTGCATATGCGGACGGCGCCCGACCGCTGGCTCGCCTTCATGCGCCCGGGCAAGCGCGTCGCCGCCGGCGATCGCATCCATTTCGGTCATGACGCCAATTCCTGCTTTCTCGGCCAGCTCGACGCGACCGTGATCGAGAAGGGGGAAGGTGGCGAGGTGCTGCTCGGCTTCGACCTGTCAGGTCCGTTCCTCGACGAAGCGCTGCACGCCGTCGGGCATATCCCGCTGCCGCCCTATATCGCCTCCAAGCGTGACGACGACGAACGCGACCGCCGTGATTACCAGACCATTTATGCCAGGGAGGAGGGCGCCGTGGCCGCGCCGACGGCAGGGCTGCATTTCACGCCGGAGCTGTTTGCGACGCTCGACGCCAAGGGCATCGAGCGCCGTTTCGTCACGCTGCATGTCGGCGCCGGCACGTTTTTGCCGGTGAAGGCGGATGACACCGCCAACCACAAGATGCACGCCGAAACCGGCTCGGTCAGCCCGGAAACCGCCGAAGCGCTGAATGCTGCGAAAGCAAGAGGAGGGCGCATTATCGCTGTCGGCACGACATCGCTGCGCTTGTTAGAGAGCGCGGCTGGCGATGACGGCAGGCTGGCCGCGTGGTCGGGCCCGACCGACATCTTCATCACGCCCGGCTACCGCTTCAAGACCGCCGATATGCTGATGACCAATTTCCATCTGCCGCGTTCGACGCTGTTCATGCTTGTTTCGGCCTTCTGCGGTTTGCAGACGATGCGCGCCGCCTATGCGCATGCGATCGAGAACCGCTACAGGTTCTATTCCTATGGAGACGCAAGTCTTCTGTTCAGGGAGGATAATGATGGACGATGACCTGGAAACCTTCGACCGCGAAGCCTTGATCGCCGAGGTCAGGAAACTGCGCGCCGGCATCCGCCAACACCGCGACGCCACCGGCCATGATCTGTGCTGGCATCATCCCGACCTGTGGTCGCTTTTGCCCGAAAAGACGGAGCCGGCGATTGCCGTGCCGCCGTGGCCAAAATTCATGCGCGGCTGCATCCGCTACCGGCAATCACTCGACAAGCAGGCTCCAGATGCGCCGGTATTCGACAAGGAGTTCGATGGCCAGGGAATTCAATGACTGCCGCATTCACCTTTAACGTGCTGGCGACCGACGGCAGGGCGCGGCGTGGCGCAATCACCATGCCGCGCGGGGAAATCCGCACGCCCGCCTTCATGCCGGTCGGCACGGGCGGCACGGTGAAGGCCATGTATATGGATCAGGTGCGCGGCGTCGGCTCGGACATCATCCTCGGCAATACCTACCACCTGATGCTGAGACCCGGCGCAGAGCGCGTGGCGCGGCTCGGCGGCCTGCATGAATTCGCCCGCTGGCCGTATCCGATCTTGACCGACAGCGGCGGCTTCCAGGTGATGTCGCTGTCGAAGCTGCGGAAACTGACCGAGATCGGCGTGACCTTTCGCTCGCATATCGACGGCGGCGCCTACGAGATGTCGCCGGAGCGTTCCATCGAAATCCAGGGGTTGCTCGATTCCGACATCCAGATGCAGCTCGACGAATGCACGGCGCTGCCGGCCAAGCAGAACGAGATCGAGCGTGCCATGGAGTTGTCGCTGCGCTGGGCCGAGCGTTGCAAGACGGCATTCGGCGAGCAGCCCGGCAAGGCGATGTTCGGCATTGTGCAAGGCGGCGACGTGCCGGATCTGCGGTTGCGCTCGGCGCAGGCGCTGAAGGCAATGGAGCTGAAGGGCTATGCGATCGGCGGGCTGGCCGTCGGCGAGCCGCAAGCGGTGATGCTGGAGATGCTCGACATCACTTGCCCGGAGCTGCCGGCTGACCGGCCGCGCTACCTGATGGGTGTCGGCACGCCGGACGATATCTTGAAGTCGGTGGCGCGCGGTATCGACATGTTCGACTGCGTGATGCCGACGCGGGCAGGGCGGCATGGCCTTGCCTATACACGGCGCGGCAAGGTCAATCTGCGCAACGCTCGCCATGCCGACGATCCGCGCCCGCTCGATGAGGAAAGCGACTGCCCGGCCGCACGCGACTATTCGCGGGCCTATTTGCACCATCTGGTGCGCTCGCAGGAGTCGCTTGGCGCCATGCTGCTGACTTGGAACAATCTGTCCTATTACCAGCAGCTGATGCAGGACATCCGTGCCGCGATCGTGGCGCAGACCTTCGAGGCGCGCGCGGCGGAGATATCAGAGGGCTGGGCGCGGGGCGATATTCCGGCCGTCTAGCGCGTCCCTGCGATTGACGGACTGCCTGCCCGGGAGCAGAGTTCCGCTGCGGGGATCAGCCATGACCGTTACATACGACTTTGCCGGCAAGACGGCGATCGTTACCGGTGGCTCAAGGGGCATCGGCAGGGCCGTGGCCACGCAGTTGGTAAGGTCGGGAGCCGACGTCTGGATATGGGACGCCGATCCTGCGCCGAATGATGAAACCCGCAGCCAGACCGTCGACGTGACCAAGGCGCAGGACATAAGCAATGCCCTCGGCGAAGTCGTCGCCAGTACGGGCCAAATCGATATTCTCGTCAACAATGCGGGCTATCTTGGTCCTTACCTTGGCTTCGAGGCCTTCGATCCGGCCGAATGGCAACGCATCATCGGGGTCAATCTCGTCGGGACGTTCGAGGTCACGCACCAGGTATTGCCGGTCATGCGCAAGACCGGCCGCGGCCGCATCGTCAACATGGGATCGCTCGCCGGCAAGGAAGGATTGCCGAACCTAGCGGCCTATTCGGCGGCGAGCGCAGGCATCATTGCCTTCACCAAAGCCTTGTCGCGTGAGGTCTGCGACACCGACATTCGCGTCAACTGCGTCGCGCCCGGACCGATCGATACCGATCTTATCCGGCGTCTCGGCAACGAGGTCGTCAGCGAGATGATTGGGGCCAGTCCGCTCAAGCGGCTTGGGGCGGCGGAGGAGGTCGCGGCGCTGGTCCTCTGGCTCTGTTGCGATGCCTCGAGCTTCAATACCGGCGCGGTGTTCGACATGTCGGGCGGCAGGGCGCGGTATTGACGCACGCGCCTCAGGTGCTGACGGAGTTCGCCGCCCGCAAGCTGCAGCCGGTGATCTTGAAGCTGCCGTCCGGCTGCTGCTCCAGCGTGTAGACCGCCACGTAGTCCTTGCCGTCGGGTCCGACGATCAGCACCTGCTGGATGATCGAGACCGGCCCGGTCTGCTCGACCTTGCCGAAGGAATAGCTCTGCGGCTTGCGCACCGGCGCGTAGCCGTTGGTGACCATGTTCATGAAGGTGTCGACGGTCGGGAATATCCGTTTCACGTTCGGCGCCGCGAAACTGCAGGCGGTGGCGCCGTCATCGGCGAGGAAGGCTTTCAACTGGCTGTCTATGACTGTCTGCGCCGCCTTGACCTCAGCGTCGCCGGCAAATGCCGAAGAGGCCAGGAGCAGTGGAACGATTGCGAATGCGAATAACGCGCGGCGCATGGTCTGCCTCCGTTGTCCCTCAAAAATCGCTATCCGAAGACGCATCATACCATACGCCTCGAGACGCCTCGCGGTTTCAGCGATCGCAAACATTCGCCTGTCTGGCGAGACCGAGCCGAATTCCAACGCTTGAAAGCCCGCTCTCAGTCTGCGAGAAGGGCCGCTCATTCGAGCTGAGGCTAGGCAGGACCAGGCAATGAGGGCATTTTTCGTGCAGATAAAGTGCGATCTGGGCAAGGCCTATGAGGTTGCCAGCGCTTTGGCCGATGCCGAGATTGCTTCGGAAATCTACTCGACAGCTGGAAACTACGACCTGCTCGCCAAATTCTACGTCGACGACGAGGAAGACATCGGGCACTTCGTCAACGAGAAAGTGCAGATTCTTCCCGGCATCAAGGACACGTTCACGGTCGTCACCTTTCGCGCCTTTTGATCCGCATCCGGCATCTGCCCGGACACGAAGCAAAGCCTGACCACGGCCCTATCGGTACTGCCTTAATTTTAGGCAAGAGCGATATACTGATCGCCGGCGCCCACCAAATCACCGATTGCGCTTGATTTTCTCCAGCGAGGCCAGTGAAATGGCGTCACAGGGGAGTATGCGATTGGCAGCGTTCGATGAAATGCTTCCGGAAGTTTCCGGGCTGAGAAAACCGTATTCGGCTTACGATCGCTGGCTGAAGGAACAGGACCCGGCCAGGCTTACCGAGAAGATGCAGGACGCCGAACGCGTCTTTCGCAAGACAGGCATCACCTTCGCCGTCTATGGCGAGCAGGAAGCATCGGAGCGGCTGATACCCTTCGATATCGTTCCGCGCATTATTTCGGGCAATGAATGGCGACGGCTAACGCAAGGCATCGAGCAGCGCGTCCAGGCGCTGAACGCCTTTCTCGACGACATCTACCATCGCCAGGAGATCTTGCGCGCCGGCCGGGTGCCGAAGGAGTTGATCGCCAAGAACGAGGCGTTCCTGCCCGAGATGATCGGGGTGCGGCCGCCGGCCGGCGTCTATACCCATATTATCGGCGTCGACATCGTGCGCATCAGCGAGAACGAGTTCTACGTGCTGGAGGACAATGCGCGCACGCCGTCCGGCGTCTCTTACATGCTGGAGAACCGCGAGACGATGATGCAGCTCTTTCCCGAGTTGTTCCAGCAGATCAAGGTGCGGCCGGTTGAGAATTATCCGCAGCTCTTGCGCCAGTCGCTGGCCGCAGTGCGGCCGCAAAGCACCAAGGGCGCGCCGACCATTGCCGTGCTGACGCCGGGCAGCTTCAACTCGGCCTATTTCGAGCATGCTTTCCTTGCCGACCAGATGGGGGTGCAACTCGTCGAAGGGCAGGATCTGCGCGTCGTCGATGGCCATGTCGCGATGCGCACTACCGAGGGCTACAAGCAGATCGATGTGCTCTACCGGCGTGTCGACGACTCGTTCCTCGATCCGTTGACCTTCCGCCCCGACTCGGCACTTGGCGTGCCGGGCATTATGGACGTCTACCGCGCCGGCAATATCACGATCGCCAATGCGCCGGGAACCGGCATCGCCGACGACAAGGCGATCTATTCCTACATGCCCGAGATCGTCGAATTCTACACCGGCCGCAAGGCTATGCTTGGCAACATCCCGACCTGGCGCTGCTCGGAGCCGGACAGCCTGAAATACGTGCTCGAACACATCGACGAACTGGTGATCAAGGAGGTCCACGGCTCCGGCGGTTACGGCATGCTGGTCGGTCCGGCGGCGACCAAGAAGGAATGCGAGGATTTTTCCAAAAAGCTCGCGGCAAAACCGTCGAACTACATCGCCCAGCCGACGCTGGCGCTGTCGACCTGTCCGATCCTGACGGACAAAGGGTTGGCGCCGCGCCATGTCGATCTGCGCCCCTATGTTCTGGTTTCCGACCGTATTCAGATCGTGCCCGGAGGGCTGACCCGAGTAGCGCTCAAGGAAGGCTCGCTGGTCGTAAATTCCTCGCAAGGCGGCGGCACGAAGGATACGTGGGTGTTGGATGATTAGAGAGTGAATAGTAAGGATATGTGTCGTTGATGTTGGTGAAATGCCCTGAAGTGAAGCACGCAGCATCGTGGCCTGGAATCTGGACAGTCACCAATCACTATTCACCATTCACTATTCACCGCAGGACCGCCTGACATGCTTCTCGGCCGCACCGCCAACGGGCTTTACTGGATGAACCGCTATATCGAGCGGGCGGAAAACATGGCGCGGCTGGTGGATGCCGGCCTGCGCATGGCGCTGACTCGTACTCAGAACGCTTCGGAGGAGTGGAATTCGGTGCTGCTCAGCGCCGGTTCGGACGCCGCCTTCACGCAGAAATATTCCGACTACACCGCCGCCAATGTCGCCGATTATCTGCTGCGCGATACATCGAACCCGTCGAGCACGATGTCGTCTATCGAAACGGCCCGTAACAATGCCCGCATGGTGCGTACCGCGTTGACGCGTGAAACCTGGGAAAGCATCAACGAAGCCTGGATGTCGCTGAAGCGGATGCTGGCCAAGCCGATCGACGAGCGCGACCTGCCCAACGCGCTCGACGCAATCAAACGCGAGACGGCGCTGATTCGCGGATCGTTCTACGGCACGATGCTGCGCAACGAGATTTTCGATTTTTCGCAACTCGGCACGTATGTCGAACGCGCCGACAACACCGCGCGCATCCTGGATGTGAAATACTACGTGCTGTTGCCGTCGATCTCCTGGGTCGGCTCGACGCTGGACAACTACCAGTGGGAATCGATCCTGCGCTCGGTGTCGGCGCATCGTTCCTATCGCTGGGTTTATGACGCCGACTACAAGCCGAGCAACATCGCCGATTATCTGATCCTCAACGTGCGCATGCCGCGCTCGCTTACCTTTTGCTACCGCTTCCTGACGGAGCATCTCAAATTCCTGGGTGACGACTATGGGGAGCGCCACGCCTGTCATGCGACGGCTGCCAAGACCCAGGCCATGCTGACGGCCGGGTCGATCAAGGATATTTTCGACGCCGGCCTGCATGAATTCCTGGCCAATTTCATCCGCGACAACACCAGGCTCGGCGACGAGATCGCGCAGGATTACAGGTTCTATTGAGCATGACGCCAAAAAGCGGAGACCGGTTTTCGGAAAAGCTCATGCTCCAGGGACGTGTGCGATGCGGCTGAAGATCACCCACCGGACCGAATACCGCTACGATGCGCCGGTGCATTATTTGTTGCAGCGTTTGCGGCTGCTCCCGGTGAACGGGCGCACCCAGACGGTACTGTCCTGGGCGCTGAAGATTGAAGGCGCACGCGAGGAAGTGCGTTTCACCGACCATTTCGGCAATGATACCCGGCTGTTGAGCGTCGAGGGCGAGCGCGACTTCATCACCGTCGAAGCTGCCGGCGAAGTGGTGACGCGCGACACTGCCGGCGTCTGCGGACCGCACCAGGGTTTCGCGCCGCTCTGGCTGTTCGGCCATGAAACGCCGCTGACGACGATCGGCAGCGGCATTCGCGAGCTTGCTGCCTCGGTCGGCAAGGGCACCGACATTGAGAGGCTGCACCGGCTAATGGCCGTAATCGGCGAGCGTGTCGCTTATACACCCGGCACCACCAACGCGACGACGCCGGCCGAAGAGGCCCTGGCGCTCAAGACCGGCGTTTGCCAGGACCACAGCCACATCTTCGTTGCCGCGGCGCGCGCCATGGATTTTCCGGCGCGCTACGTCAGCGGCTATCTGATGATGGATGCGGTGATCGAGCAGGCGGCAAGCCACGCCTGGGCCGAGGCGCATGTCTCGGGCCTCGGCTGGGTCGCCTTCGACGTAGCCAACGGCATTTCTCCAGACGAGCGCTATGTGAAGGTGGCGACCGGCCGCGATTATCGCGACGCCACGCCGGTGTCGGGAATTCGGCAGGGACAGGCGGAAGAACAGCTTGCGGTCACCGTCACCGTGGAGCAGTAATCCCCGGCAAGATTGTTGCCAAAGAGATTCGATGACCTATTGCGTCGGCCTGAAGATCGATCGCGGGCTCGTGTTCATGTCGGACACGCGCACCAATGCCGGCATGGATTCGATCTCGACCTTCAGGAAGATGCATGTCTGGGAAGAGCCGGGCGAGCGCGTCATCGTTTTGATGTCGGCCGGCAATCTGGCGACGACCCAGGCCGTGGTCAGCCTGCTCGACGAACGCACCAAGGCAGTGGCCGAGCGCCGTGCCACGCTGCTCGAAACGCCTTCCATGTACCAGACAGTGCGGTTGGTCGGAGACACCGTCAAGGAGGTCATCGCCAGCTCGTCGCCGGCTGGCGAAAAGGCGGATTCCTACTTCAACGCCTCCTTCATCCTCGGCGGTCAGATCAAGGGCAGCGCGCCGCGCCTGTTCATGATCTATCCGGAAGGCAATTTCATCGAATCCACCGACGACACGCCGTTCTTCCAGATCGGTGAGACCAAATACGGCAAGCCGATCATTATCCGCGCTTATGAAAAGATGATGAGTTTCGCCGAGACGGTGAAGTTGCTGTTGGTGTCGTTCGACTCGACGCTGAAGTCGAACCTGTCGGTCGGCCTGCCGCTCGACCTGCTGTTCTATGAAAAGGACACTTTCAAGGTCGGCCTCAAAAAGCGAATAACCCAGGACGATCAATATTATCGCACGATCTCGGATAGCTGGTCGAACGCGCTGAAGACCGCCTTTGCCAGTTTGCCTGATTTTCCCGAATGAAAACCTACGTTTTTCGTGCTCTTTGATGGCGGCTCGATGAGGCGCTACGGAGGCGAAGATGAATAGGGACGAATTCCGCGAATGGTCGCTGCGAGCGGCTGAATGGGGCGTCGACTACAGGCCTTCGGGAGAGACCGGTGCGGCCGCTTGTCGAGCCCGGCGAAATCTTCAAAAGCATCGATGCCGCGCCGCCGGAAGACGGTGAAACGATGCAGGCAATCTTCGCCGATTTCGAGCAAAAGATCCTGCCTGGCATGACGCACTGGCAGCATCCGCGTTTCTTCGCCTATTTTCCGGCTAACGCGGCACCGGCATCCGTCGTGGCCGAGTATCTGGTTTCCGCGATGGCCGCGCAATGCATGCTCTGGCAGACCTCGCCGGCGGCAACCGAGCTCGAGATGCGGGTCGTCGACTGGATGCGGCAGGCGCTTGGTTTGCCGGAGGGATTTTCCGGCGTCATGCAGGATTCGGCTTCATCGGCGACGCTTGCCGCCGTGCTGACCATGCGCGAGCGCGCGCTCGACTGGCAAGGCAACAAGAGTGGCCTGCAGGGCCAGCCGGTCGTGCGGGTCTATTCTTCCGACCAGGTCCATACTTCCATCGACCGGGCGATCTGGGTGTCGGGCATCGGCGAGGCGAACCTCGTGCGCATTCCGGTCGCCGGACGCTTCCGCACCATGCGGACGGCGGCTCTGGAAGCAGCTATCGTCACCGACCGCGAAAACGGCATGCTGCCGGCCGGCATTATCGCCAGCGTCGGCGGCACCAGTACCGGCGGCACCGACGATGTCGCGGCTGTTGCCGCTGTGGCGAAGCGGCACGGGCTCTACCTGCATGTCGATGCCGCATGGGCCGGCTCGGCCATGATCTGCCCCGAGTTCCGGCATTTCTGGGCCGGCGCCGAAAGTGCCGATTCCATCGTCTTCAACCCGCATAAATGGCTGGGCGCACAGTTCGATTGCTCGATGCAGTTCATCCGCCAGCCGGAGGACCTCGTGCGCACGCTGGCGATCAAGCCCGAATTCCTCAAGACGCATGGCCGCGACGGGGTCATCAACTACTCCGAATGGTCGGTGCCGCTCGGCCGAAGGTTCCGCGCGCTGAAACTTTGGTTCCTGCTGCGTGCGCATGGCTTGGAAAATCTGCGGAACATGATCCGCAACCATGTCGCCTGGAGCGAGCGCCTCGTCGCCTGGCTGGCTCGGGAGCCGGATTTCGAGATCGTCACGGAACCGATGCTGTCGCTGTTCTCATTCCGCCATCTCGCGGCTGCGGGAATCGACCTTGACGAGCACAATTTGCGGCTGGTCAACGCGATCAACGATGACGGCCGCATTTACCTGACGCAGACCCGGGTGGACGGGCAGGTGGCGATCCGCTTTCAGGTCGGGCAGTTCGAAACGACTGCGGCGGACGTCGATACTGCTTTCGAGGTCATCACTGAGATCGCGCGGGGCCTGAGTTGATAGCCTCGTCGAGTTTGCGCCGGAGCTTTTCTCTCTGCAGTTGCCCGATTTTCATTAGCCGGCTCATACCTGTTCATGGCTTTCGTTTTCAGCTATAGACGAGAAAAACGAAAATGAGAGGTTGCTAGATGTACCTGTCGCCGCGTCATTCCGAAATCATCCAGATGGCCAAGGACCATGGCCGCGTACTGGTCGAGGAGCTGGCGACGCATTTCAACGTTACGCCGCAAACGATCCGCAAGGATCTCAACGATCTCTGCGACCAGCGGCTTTTGTCCCGCATTCATGGCGGGGCGTTGTTCCCGTCCGGCATCGAGAACATGGAATATGAGGCTCGGCGTAAGATCGCCGCCGAGGAGAAGGAGGCGATCGGCCGCGCAGCAGCCCGGCTGATCCCCGACAACGCGTCTCTGTTCATCAATATCGGGACAACGACAGAAGCTGTCAGCAAGTCGCTGCTCGATCACAGCGGCCTGATGGTCATCACCAATAACATCAATGTTGCCAACAGGATGCGCATATATCCTTCGATCGAGGTGGTGATCGCCGGCGGTGTCGTGCGCGGTTCCGACGGCGGTGTGGTCGGCGAGGCAGCGGTCGATTTCATCAGGCAGTTCAAAGTCGATTTTGCGGTGATCGGCGCCTCGGCCATCGACCATGACGGCGCACTGCTCGACTTCGATTTTCGCGAGGTGAAGGTGGCCCAGGCGATCATCGCCAACGCCCGGCATGTGATCCTGGTGTCGGACCAGACCAAATTCGAGCGCACCGCGCCCGTCCGCATTGGCCATCTGTCGCAGGTCAACACCTTTATCACCGATCGTTGCGACATCCCGTCGGTGCGCAAGATCTGTCAGGAGGCAGAAGTTCAGCTGATCGAAACGTCGCTCTCCTAGAGATGCCGTAGCGGCATCTTCCGCCTATTATTATTTCGTTTGACATTCGTTATCATTTCGAAATAATTCCCCTACGGTTTCGCAAGAACCCAAAAATGCTGCAATGCGAAATCGAGGGAGGATTCTTTTGAGCGCATCACCGATTCATGACATTTTCGTCATCGGTGGCGGCATCAATGGCTGCGGCATCGCCCGCGATGCCGTTGGACGTGGCTTTTCGGTCTTTCTTGCCGAGATGAACGATCTGGCCAGCGGGACCTCTTCCGGCTCGACCAAACTGATCCATGGCGGCTTGCGCTATCTCGAGTTCTACGAATTCCGCCTGGTACGCGAAGCGCTGATGGAACGTGAGGTCCTGTGGAGGAACGCGCCGCACATCATCTGGCCGATGCGCTTCGTGCTGCCATACGCCAAGGGGCTGCGTCCGGCCTGGCTAATCCGGCTCGGGCTTTTCCTCTACGACCATATTGGCGGGCGCAAATTGCTGCCGCCGACGAAAACGCTGGACATGGCCAAGGATCCGGCCGGCAAGCCGCTGAAGCCGCTGTTTCGAAAGGCGTTCGAATATTCGGACGGTTGGGTCAACGATGCCCGGCTGGTTGTGTTGAACGCCCGTGACGCTGCCGAGCGCGGCGCAACCGTTAGAACCCGAACAAAGGTCGTCAGCGCACGCCGCGAAGGCAATCTCTGGACGGTCAGGCTTGAAAATGTGCGGACCGGCGATACCGAGGAGGTCAAGGCGCGGCTGCTGGTCAATGCCGCCGGCCCGTGGGTCGACCAGGTGCTGTCGGCCACCGTCGGCTTGAACGACGTGCACAATGTCCGCCTCGTACAAGGCAGCCACATCGTCGTTGGCAAGAAATTCGACGACCCACGCGCATATTTCTTTCAGAACAAGGACGGGCGCATCATTTTCGCCATCCCTTACGAGGACGAATTCACGCTCATCGGCACCACCGATCGGGACTATCCCGGCGATCCGCACAACGTCAGGATCAGTGACGCCGAGATCGACTATCTCTGCGCTGCGGCAAGCGAATATTTCGCGCAGCCGGTCAAGCCGTCGGATATCGTCTGGACCTATTCCGCGGTGCGGCCGCTCTACGACGATGGCGCCTCAAAGGCGCAGGAAGCCACCCGAGACTATGTGCTGAAGGCCGATGGAGGCGAGGGTGCCGCCCCGATCGTCAACGCCTTTGGCGGCAAGATCACCACCTACCGCAGATTGTCGGAATCGATGCTTGAGAAGATCGAGGGTTTTCTCGGCAAGCGCGGCAAATCATGGACGGCAAACGCGCCGCTGCCCGGCGGTGACTTTGCCGTCACCGGCTTCGATGCCGAGGTGGCGAAACTGAAGACGGCGTACCCGTTCCTCGACGCGCGGCTGGCCCGCCGGTTGACCCGGCTCTACGGCACCCGCGCAAGGAAGCTGCTGGGCCTCGCCAAGTCGAACGTCGATCTTGGCCGCAACTTCGGCGCCGATCTCTTCGAAGCCGAGGTGCGCTACCTCGTCGAAAACGAATGGGCGATGACTGCCGAGGATGTATTGTGGCGCCGGACCAAGCGCGGCCTGCGTCTCAGCCGTGAGCAGGCGGCAGTGCTCGACGAGTTCATGCGCGGAATAAGCCGGCAGCACGTAGCGGCTGCCGAATAGGGACGGCCGACTGATGCAGAAAGCCTGGGAGGAGGCATCATGCTTGAACTGAGAAACGTGACGAAGAAGGTGGGTGCGGCGGAACATATCCGCGACGTCTCGCTGACGTTTCAGCACGGCTCACTCAACGTCCTGCTCGGGCCGACGCTCTCCGGCAAGACCAGCCTGATGCGGCTGATGGCGGGCCTCGACGTGCCGACCTTCGGCTCGGTCTGGTTCGATGGCAAGGATGTCACTGGCATGCCGGTGCAAAAGCGCAACGTCGCCATGGTCTACCAGCAATTCATCAATTATCCGGCGATGACGGTCTACGAGAACATCGCCTCGCCGCTGCGGGTGGCCGGCACGGATCAGGCAACGATCGACAGGGAGGTGCGCAATGCCGCCGCCCTTCTCAAACTCACGCCCTATCTCGATCGGACGCCTCTCAGTCTGTCGGGCGGCCAGCAGCAGCGCACCGCGCTGGCCCGCGCCATCGTCAAGAATGCCAGCCTCGTGCTGCTCGACGAGCCGCTCGCCAATCTCGACTACAAGCTGCGCGAAGAATTACGCGCGGAACTGCCGAAAGTCTTCGCGGCCGCCGGCACAATCTTCGTTTATGCCACGACCGAGCCGCACGAGGCCTTGCTGCTCGGCGGCAACACGGCAACGCTTTCCGAGGGCAGCATCACCCAGTTCGGGCCGACCATCGAAGTGTTCCGCAAGCCGGTCGATCTGGTGACGGCGAGAACCTTCGCCGATCCGCCGCTCAACACCATCGTGCTTGCCAAGAAGGGCCTGGATTTCCTGCTCGAGGGCGGCGTGAAATTGCCGGTGCCGGCCGAGCTCTTCGGCATTGCCGATGCGATCTATACGATAGGCTTCCAGCCCCATCATCTTTCCCTCGATCGGCCCAACGCCGCCGCAGTGCCGGTGCGCGCAAAGGTGACGATCACCGAGATCACGGGATCGGAAAGCTTCATCCATCTCGATTTTGCCGATGCGCGCTGGGTCATGCTGACCCACGGCATTCGCGACTTCGAGCCGGACGAGGAGGTCGAGGTGTTCATCGACCCGCGCCACATCATGGTCTTCGACGAGCACGGCCGCGCCGTGGCCGCGCCGAAGCTGGCGGCTTAGGAGGAAGCGATGGCGCGCATCGACGTCAATCATATCCGCCACACCTATCTGCAGAACCCGCGCACGGATGCCGATTTCGCCCTGAAGGAAGTGCACCACACGTTCGAGGATGGCGGCGCTTATGCGCTGCTCGGCCCATCGGGCTGCGGCAAGACCACACTGCTCAACATCATTTCGGGATTGCTGCATCCCTCGCATGGCCAGCTGCTGTTCAACGGCAGGAACGTGACCAATCTGTCGACCCAAGAGCGCAACATTGCCCAGGTCTTCCAGTTCCCGGTGATCTACGACACGATGACCGTCTACGACAATCTGGCATTCCCGCTGCGCAATCGCGGCGTGCCGGAGGCCGACGTCGACCGCAAGGTGCGCGAGACGCTCGAGATGACCGGGCTGGCCGACATGGCCAAACGAAAGGCGCGCGGACTGACCGCCGACCAGAAGCAGAAAATCTCGCTCGGACGCGGGCTGGTGCGCTCCGACGTCAATGCCATCCTGTTCGACGAGCCTTTGACCGTCATCGACCCGCATATGAAATGGGTGCTGCGCTCGCAGTTGAAGCAGCTTCACCGCCGCTTCGGCTACACCATGGTCTATGTCACGCACGACCAGACCGAGGCGTTGACCTTCGCCGACAGGGTGGTCGTCATGTATGACGGCGAAATCGTGCAGATCGGCACACCGGCGGAGCTGTTCGAGCGCCCGCGCCACACCTTTGTCGGCTATTTCATCGGCTCGCCCGGCATGAATGTCATGCCGGTGGCAATCGACGGCAAGACCGCGAAGCTGGGCTCGCAGCAGATCGAACTGCCGGGCGTGCCCAAGGCGAGCGGCGGCGCCATCGAACTCGGCATCCGTCCCGAATATGTGCGCCTGGGCAGCCAGGGCATGGCCGTCCGGGTCAGCAAGGTCGAGGACGTCGGCCGCCACAAGGTGGTCCGTGCCAATCTCGAAGGGCGCGAGATCGCCGCCGTCATCGGCGAGGACGAGACAGTTCCGGCCGATCCGAAGGTGCGGTTCGACCCGGCCGGCATCAACATCTATGCCGATTCCTGGCGCGTCGAGATGGGAGCCTGAAGTGGAAAAGACCTGGAACAACAGAGCCTGGTTCCTGGTGCTGCCGGTGCTGCTGCTGGTGGCGTTCTCGGCGGTCATACCGCTGATGACGGTCGTCAATTATTCGGTGCAGGACACTTTCGGCAACAACGTTTTCTTCTGGGCCGGCACCGAGTGGTTCGAGGAACTGCTTTCCTCCAGCCGCTTCTGGCAGGCAATGATCCGCAACCTTGTCTTCTCCTTCATCATCCTGGCGATCGAAGTGCCGCTCGGCATCTTCATTGCGCTCAATATGCCGAAGAAGGGTTGGGGCGTGCCTGTTTGCCTTGTTTTGATGGCGTTGCCGCTGCTGATCCCGTGGAACGTCGTCGGCACCATCTGGCAGGTGTTCGGGCGCAACGACATTGGCCTGCTCGGCTATTACGTCAACGCGCTCGGCATCGACTATAATTATGTGCAAGACCCTTACGACGCCTGGGTCACGGTCATCATCATGGACGTCTGGCATTGGACCAGCCTCGTCGTTCTGCTCTGCTATGCCGGCCTGGTCTCGATCCCCGATGCCTTTTATCAGGCGGCCAAGATCGACGGTGCCTCGCGCTGGGCGGTGTTCCGTTACATCCAGCTGCCGAAGATGAACCGCGTGCTGCTGATCGCCGTGCTGCTGCGCTTCATGGATAGCTTCATGATCTACACGGAGCCGTTCGTGGTCACCGGTGGCGGCCCCGGCAACTCGACGACCTTTCTTTCGATCGATCTCGTCAAGACCGCGCTCGGCCAGTTCGACCTCGGCCCGGCGGCGGCGATGTCGCTGGTCTACTTCCTTATCGTCCTGCTGTTGTCGTGGGTGTTCTACACCGTGATGACCAATTACGACGCGGAGCGTTGAGATGAGCCGCACCGAAGAGAGAGCCGACAGAGTGAGTGAGACGACAGCTTCGGAAGGGATCGCCAGCACGCTACGGCAGGACGAGATCGCACGGCTGATGCGCCGTCGCGGCGAGGAGTCGCGCTGGTGGTGGATCGTGCCGACGCTCTACATCGTCGTTCTGCTTTTGCCGATCTACTGGCTCATCAATATGAGCTTCAAGACCAATGGCGAGATCGTCTCGTCGCTGACGCTCTACCCGCACGCGCCGACATTGGCGAATTACCGCACCATCTTCACCGACGCGTCTTGGTATTCGGGCTACATCAACTCGATCACCTATGTGGTTATGAACATGGTGATTTCCGTGGCTGCGGCACTGCCTGCTGCCTATGCCTTTTCGCGCTATCGCTTCCTCGGCGACAAGCATCTGTTCTTCTGGCTGCTGACCAACCGCATGGCGCCGCCGGCGGTGTTCGCGCTGCCATTCTTCCAGCTTTATTCGGCCTTCGGCCTTATCGACACCCATATCGCCGTGGCTCTGGCGCATTGCCTGTTCAACGTGCCGTTGGCGGTGTGGATCCTCGAAGGCTTCATGTCGGGCGTACCCAAGGAGATCGACGAGACCGCCTATATCGACGGCTATTCGTTCCCTCGCTTCTTCATCAAGATCTTCATGCCGCTGATTGCGAGCGGCATCGGCGTGGCGTGCTTCTTCTGCTTCATGTTCTCGTGGGTCGAGCTGCTGATCGCCCGGACGCTGACGACCACGGACGCCAAGCCGATCGCCGCGACCATGACCCGCACCGTTTCGGCCGCCGGCATGGATTGGGGGCTGCTCGCCGCAGCCGGCGTGCTGACGCTGATCCCTGGCGCGCTCGTCATCTGGTTTGTGCGCAACTACATCGCCAAGGGCTTTGCCCTGGGGAGGGTATGATGGAACAGGTCGATAGAAGGCCGTGGTGGTGGGCCGTGCTGTTTCTCGCCCTGGTCGTTGTGGCCTGGGTGGCCCTTCAAATCGATTTCGTGGCAATAACGGTAGGTTTCAGCGATCCGACAAATATCCGCCTGTGGGGATTTAACCTCTCGTCCAACCTCGATTTTTCGTGGATGGCCTGGACGTGGCCGACCGCGGCCTTCTTTGGAACCATCTTTCTGCTGCTTTGCGGCATGGCGGTGTGGGAATACGTCTCGCCGGGCGGCAATCCGCGCGTCGGCGTGCTGCGCTTCGAAACGACGCGCGGCGACCGCCTGTTCCTGTCGCTGCTTGGCAGCGCCTTTATCCATCTCGCTTGGCTGGGTCTAGTCGGACCCAATCTGTGGTGGGCTCTCGCTCTCTCCGTGGTCTACGCCGTCGGCGTGTTCCGCTACGTATAGAGGGGGAAACTGTTGGAACGGCGGCGTGCCGGCCGCCGATCCAGATCGCACTTTGAACTTTAACAGTGGAGGAAATACATGCGACGGCAATTCTTGACATCAACAACTGCGCTTGTCCTGTTGCTCGGGGCAAGCAACGCCTATGCCGGAATGGACGAGGCCAAGGCCTTCCTGGACAAGGAAATCGGCGACCTGTCGACACTCGACCGCGCCGGCCAGGAAGCCGAAATGCAATGGTTCATCGATGCCGCGAAACCTTTCGCCGGCATGGACATCAAGGTGGTTTCCGAAACCATCGCCACGCATCAGTATGAATCGCAGGTGCTGGCGCCGGCCTTTACGGCCATCACCGGCATCAAGATCACGCACGATGTCATCCAGGAAGGCGACGTCGTCGAGAAGATCCAGACCCAGATGCAGACCGGCCAGAACCTCTATGACGGCTGGGTCAACGATTCCGATCTGATCGGCACGCACTGGCGCTACCAGCAGGTGCGCAACCTGACCGACTGGATGGCAGGCGACGGCAAGGATGTCACCAACCCGAATCTCGACCTGAAGGATTTCATCGGCACCTCGTTCACCACCGCGCCCGACAAGAAACTCTACCAGCTTCCCGACCAGCAGTTC
The DNA here is from genome assembly GCF_040320265.1 of Mesorhizobium sp. M0751. Lineage (NCBI taxonomy): Bacteria > Pseudomonadati > Pseudomonadota > Alphaproteobacteria > Hyphomicrobiales > Phyllobacteriaceae > Mesorhizobium > Mesorhizobium sp. M0751. Next base: position 66,684 of record NZ_JAMYPH010000006.1, on the reverse strand, counting down.
GCGAACCTCTACTGGTTCCGTTACGACTGGTTCAACGACGAGAAGAACAAGGCGGACTTCAAGGCCAAATACGGCTACGACCTCGGCGTGCCGGTCAATTGGTCGGCCTATGAGGACATCGCCGAGTTCTTCACCGGCCGCGAGATCGACGGCAAGAAGGTCTACGGCCATATGGACTATGGCAAGAAGGACCCGTCGCTCGGCTGGCGGTTCACCGACGCCTGGCTGTCGATGGCCGGCAATGGCGACAAGGGCATTCCAAACGGTCTGCCCGTCGACGAATGGGGCATCAAGGTCGACGAGAATTCGCGTCCGGTCGGTTCCTGCACGGCGCGCGGCGGCGACACCAATGGTCCGGCTTCCGTCTACGCCATCCAGAAGTACCTCGATTGGCTGAAGGCCTATGCACCGGCGGAAGCCCAAGGCATGACCTTCTCCGAATCGGGGCCAGTTCCGGCGCAGGGCGCGGTCGCCCAGCAGATCTTCTGGTATACCGCCTTCACCGCCAGCATGGTCGACGCCAGCGCCAAGGCGGTGCTGAACGACGACGGCACGCCGAAGTGGCGCATGGCGCCGTCGCCGCATGGCGTCTACTGGAAGGACGGCATGAAGCTCGGCTATCAGGACGTCGGTTCCTGGACGCTGATGAAGTCGACGCCGACCGACCGCGCCAAGGCCGCCTGGCTCTACGCGCAGTTCGTCACCTCGAAGACGGTCGACGTGAAGAAGAGCCATGTCGGCCTGACCTTCATCCGCGAGAGCACGATCCACGACAAGAGCTTCACCGAACGTGCGCCAAAGCTCGGCGGCTTGATCGAGTTCTACCGCTCGCCGGCGCGCGTCCAGTGGTCGCCGACCGGCACCAACGTGCCGGACTATCCGAAGCTGGCACAGCTCTGGTGGCAGGCGATCGGCGATGCTTCGTCGGGCGCCAAGAGCGCGCAAGAAGCAATGGACTCGCTCTGCGCCGAGCAGGAAAAAGTGATGAGCCGCATCGAGAAGTCGGGCGTCCAGGGCGATATTGGCCCGAAGATGGCCGAAGAGCATGACCTCGCCTACTGGAACGCGGACGCGGTCAAGAAGGGCAATCTCGCTCCTCAGCTCAAGATCGAGAACGAGAAGGAAAAGCCGGTCACCATCAACTACGACGAGCTGGTGAAGAGCTGGCAGCAATAGGACCCTTTGATGCGGGCGTCCACGCCCGCATCGCCATGCTCAGGGGAGGCGGCATGTTGCCGTCTCCCCTGTTTGCGTGAACGGCTCCGCGCCATCTGGCTTCGGGACACCGTAGCACCTTGAATTCGCTTCGACGGGAGAGAGAATGACCGGATATATCCTTGCAATCGACCAGGGGACGACATCGAGCCGGGCGATCCTGTTCGACGACAAGATGAAGGTCGTCGGCAGCGGGCAAAAGGAATTCACCCAATATTATCCGGCCTCCGGCTGGGTCGAGCACGATCCCGAAGAGATATGGGCAAGTGTCGTGGAAACGGTGAAGGCCGCGCTGAAGACAGCCGGCCGCAACGCGGCGGAAGTCGCCGCGATCGGCATCACCAACCAGCGCGAAACCGTCGTCATCTGGGACAAAGAGACCGGCAAGCCGATCCACAACGCGATTGTCTGGCAGGACCGCCGCACCGCGCCGCTATGCCAGAAACTGAAGAAGCTGGGGCTGGAGAAGAAGTTCACGAAAAAGACCGGCCTGCTGCTCGATCCCTATTTCTCCGGCACCAAGATCGCCTGGATGCTGGACAAGGTGAAGGGCGCCAGAAAACGCGCCGAGAAGTGCGAACTGCTGGCCGGCACCATCGACAGTTTTCTGATTTGGCGCCTGACTGGCGGCAAGGTCCACGCCACTGACGCCACCAATGCCTCGCGCACACTGGTCTACAACATCGAACAAAACGCCTGGGACGACGAGCTGCTGGCCATTCTCGGCATACCCGCAAGAATGCTGCCGCAGGTGAAAGATTGTGCCGATGATTTTGGAATCACAGACAAAAGCCTGTTTGGTGCAGAGATCAGAATCCTCGGTGTGGCCGGCGACCAGCATGCGGCGGCGATCGGCCAGGCCTGTTTCGATCCGGGCATGATGAAATCTACCTACGGCACCGGTTGCTTCGCGCTGCTCAACACCGGCAGCGATCTGGTGCGTTCGAAGAACCGGCTTTTGACCACCATCGCCTACAGGCTGAACGGCAAGACCACCTATGCACTGGAGGGCTCGATCTTTATCGCCGGCGCCGCCGTGCAGTGGCTGCGGGACGGCATCAAGGTGATCGGCAAGGCCGAGCAGAGCGGCAAATTGGCGGCGGAAGCCGATCCGACGCAGAACGTCTATCTGGTGCCAGCTTTCGTCGGGCTCGGAGCACCGCACTGGGATGCCGAGGCGCGCGGCGCCATCTTCGGGCTGACCCGCAATTCGGGGCCGGCGGAATTTGCTCGCGCGGCACTGGAATCCGTTGCGTTCCAAACGCGCGATCTGCTTGACGCCATGCGGAAGGACTGGAAGGGCGCCTCGGTCAAGACCGTGCTCAGGGTCGATGGCGGCATGGTGGCGTCGGACTGGACCATGCAGCGGCTGGCCGACATTCTCGATGCGCCGGTCGACCGGCCGACAATTCTCGAGACGACCGCGCTTGGTGCGGCATGGCTGGCCGGCTCGAAGGCCGGTGTCTGGCCGAAGGCGCGGGAATTTGCCAGGAGTTGGGCGCTCGAGCGCCGGTTCAAGCCAGACATGGATGCTTCGACACGCGCCGCCAAGCTGGCCGGCTGGCGCCACGCTGTGCGCAGGACGCTAAGCGTGCAATAAGCAGGGATGGCACCGGATTCGCACTCATGAAAAACCCGCGCCGTTTCGGCGCGGGCTTTGCAGCCTCTAATCAAACTCAGTAAGGCGACCGGCACTGCCGACGCGGACCGTAGTTCGGCTGATACGTATTGTCGGAGGCACGATAGCTTCGATAATGGTCGTAGCACCACTGCACGTGTGCATCGCCACGATAGACACGATTCTGGTTGACAATCGCGCCCGTAATCAGCGCTCCGGTGGCGAAGGCGGCCAGCGGGAACCAGTAGTCACCGTGACGGCGATAGCCGCGACGATATTCGCGATAGCCGCGATGGCCACGCCAGTACATGCCGTCGTCACGCGAAAAATTGCGACGGAAATCGCGACGCGAGAAATCGCGATTGAAATTCCGGTGCCTCCGCCACGGCTCGTACTGGACGGTCTGGACATTCGAGGTGAGCCCCAGGGCAGGGGGCGCATAGCTGGGCTGAGCGTTGACTGGCACGATCTCCGCGGCAGCGAATGAGATCGAAAGGGTGGTCGCCAGCAGGCCCGACATGATCCTATTCATGATCTTCTCCTTGAAACGCGTGTCCCTTGTCGCGGAAAAACGGGCAGGCTGCGCAAATTGTTCCGCTAAAAATCCCAAGTTGCTGATCTGCAAAGGTTCTCCCGATTCGCTGCTTGCGCTTATCCCGCAAAGCGCGAGCTTCGGCCTTGCGCTAGAGCGAGGCAGTTCCGTCAACGCCGAAGCGCACCGCACGGCATGATGGCACGGCAGGAAAGTCCGGTTTGGGAGCTGTCTTTTTCCGGTTGACCGGCCGAGGCTCTCTCCCTATGTTCCGCGCAATTTCGAGGGCGGCCTTTCTGAGCCCGCGGGAGCGCGTAGCTCAGCCGGTAGAGCAACTGACTTTTAATCAGTAGGTCATGGGTTCGAATCCCATCGCGCTCACCAATCCAGATTTGTACGGCCCGGAGACATAGGTAACAGTTTGTACCTAAGACATGCGTGACAACGTCGTGCCGAACGCATGCAGTGGCCTTAGCCGCCCGCCCCATCATCCATCATCGTGCCAGTGAGTGCCTCATAGGCTCTGCTGCATAGCTGTGAATGCGGACAATCCTTCACGATAAGCACTGGCAACACGGTGAGAACCGCTGCGGCAAGGATTTGCAGGCAAAGACCGACGGCGCTTACCTTCCTGTCGAACACGCCGGCCAGGAAGAAGTAGAGACCCTGGGCCATGCAGGCTGCCGTCAGAATGCCCAGAAGTGTGCTGGTCGCTCTTGCGAAGGGCGTTATGTAGCCGTCCGGAAAACCCAGCATGCCGAGATCCATCGACCATTGCAGCGCCAGCATGACGCTCAGCGCTGACCAGACAAGGGTCGTCGTACGAGCGAACAGCGTCTGCTTTGGTTTGTTGCTCGGATCGGCCACCGGGATCACGTCGGAATTGCTTGCCGGGACATGCGCAAGCTCTCGGTCAGATCAGCGAGACGTTGCCGCCGGCATGGCGTTCGAGCCGGCCGGCGAGGTCGAGCTCCAGTAGCACCATGAAGACTTGGGCGGGATGCAGGCCGGTGTGGCGGATGATCTCGTCGACTGCTACTGGCGTCGGGCCGAGCGCCTCGACGACGCGGTCGCGGTCGTCCTCGCGCGGCGGCGGTGTTGCCGAAAAGTCGGGCGGCTCTTCAAGCGGCGATGTCCTTGGCGCCCAGTCGCCGACCAGCGGCGCGATCGCACTGGTGACATCGGCGGCCTCGGTCACAAGGGTGGCGCCATCCTTGAGCAGGCCATTGGTGCCGGCGGCGCGCGGATCGAGCGGCGAACCGGGAACGGCGAAGACCAGGCGGCCCATCTCGCCCGCCAGCCGGGCGCTGATCAGCGAGCCGGAGCGCTGTGCGGCCTCGACCACCACCAATCCCAATGCAGCGCCGGCGACGAGCCGGTTGCGGCGCGGAAAATCCTGTGCGCGCGGCTGCCAGCCAAACGGCATTTCGGAGATGATGGCGCCACCGCGCTCGGCGATCTCGTCGCACAGGCCGGCATTTTCGGGCGGGTAGGGCAAATCGAGGCCGCCGGCGAGCACGCCGATCGTGCCGGTCGAAAGGCTGCCCTGGTGCGCGGCCGTATCGATGCCGCGCGCCAAGCCGGAGACGATGCCATAGCCGTCACGGCCAAGGTCCGCCGCCAGCATCCTCGCCATCTTGATGCCGGCCAGCGATGCGTTGCGAGCGCCGACGATGGCGACCGCTGGCAAGCGGAACACCGCGCTATTCCCCTTGACCGCAAGCAGCGGCGGCGGATGATCCATGCTTTTCATCAGCGGCGGATAATCCGCCTCGCCGATGCCGACGAAACGGGCGCCGGCCCGCCGGGCCGTCTCCAGCTCGGCCTCGGCCTCCGCAATGGACGGGATGCGGACGATTTTTTTGGCGCCACCCGAAATCATCAGCTCGGGCAGCATCGATAACGCTGCTTCGGCCGAACCGAACCGGTTGATCAGGTCGCGAAAGGAAGCCGGGCCGACATTCGGCGTGCGGATTAGACGAAGCCAGCTCAGCCGCTGCCGGTCGCTGAGGCGCGGCCCGGCGTCGGGCTCGCTCACTCCTTGGCCCCGATCTTACCCTCGGTGCCGGCAAGCAGCCGAGCAATGTTGGCGCGGTGCTTTACGATGACGATGAGGCTCATCGCCGCGAAAAGCCCGGCAATCTGCTGCGTGCTCAGGAAATACAGGGCTACGGGCACGACCACCGCTGCGGTCAGTGCCGCAAGCGAGGAGAAACGGAACAGGAAGGCCACCGCCAGCCAGACGACGGCGAAGATCAGCGCCACCTGCCAGGCAAGGCCGATCAGCACGCCAAGGTAAGTGGCGACACCCTTGCCGCCCTTGAAGCCGAGCCAGATCGGAAAAAGATGACCTAAAAACGCGCCGAAGCCGGCCCAAAGTCCGAGCTCGGGCGCAAAGCGGCCGGCGATCAGCACCGCCGCGGTGCCCTTCAGCGCATCGAGCAGAAGTGTGGCCGCGGCCAAGCTCTTGTTGCCGGTGCGCAGCACGTTGGTGGCGCCGATGTTGCCGGAGCCGATGTTGCGCACGTCGCCGAGGCCGGCGGCACGGGTGATCAGCAGGCCAAACGGGATCGAGCCGAGAAGATAGCCGAACACCAATGCCAAGACGGGACTGTAAGCCATTGTTCCCCCGAACTTTCCTTGGCTGAGCGGATTTTAAGGCGTGACGCCTGTTTTCGTCCTACGCCGAAAACACTGTGCGGCCCGCCACCATCGTTTGCAAGACCTTGCCTTGCAGTCGCGCGCCTTCGAAACAGGTGTTTTTCGAGCGTGAGCGGATGCCGCTCTCGCTGACGACCCATGGTTCGTCCAGATCGACGAGCGCAAGGTCGGCCAATGCCCCCGGTTTCAGCGTGCCGCCGGGCAGGCCGAACAATCTTGCCGTCGCGGTCGACAGTGTCTCGACCAGCCGGAGCAGCGTCACGTCGCCATTGTGATAGAGCCGCAGCGCTGCGCCCAATAATGTTTCCAGCCCGATGGCGCCTGCGGCTGCATCGGCGAAGGGCAGGCGCTTGGTGTCGACGTCCTGCGGGTCGTGCGAGGAGACGATGAGGTCGATGGTGCCGTCCTTGATCGCCTCGATCATCGCCAGCCGGTCTTCCTCGGCGCGCAGCGGCGGCGTCAGCCGGAAGAAGGTGCGGTACTCGCCGACATCGTTCTCGTTGAGCGACAGATTGTGGATCGACACGCCTGAGGTGACGTTGGCGCCATCGGCCTTTGCGCGCGCTACCGCGTTTGCCGCCATAGCCGTCGAAATCTTGGCAGCGTGATAGGCGCCGCCGGTCAGGCGAGCCAACGCGAGATCGCGCTCCAGGGGGATCGATTCGGCTTCGCGCGGAATGCCGGCAAGGCCAAGCCAGCTTGCGTAAAGGCCTTCGTTCATCACCCCGGCCGAAGCGAGGTCGGCGTCTTGGGTTTCATGCGCGATGACGCCACCGAAATCGCGCGCATAGGTCAGCGCGCGGCGCATCACCAGCGCGCTGGCGATAGAATGCCGGCCGTCGGTGAAGGCGACCGCGCCGGCCTCGCGCAGCAGGCCGAATTCGGTCATCTCGCGGCCTTCCAGCCCCGTGGTGATCGCTGCTGCCGGAAAGATGTTGACGATTGCGGTGTCCTTGGCGGTGCGCAGCACGAACTCGACCAATGCGACATTGTCGATCACCGGGTCGGTATCGGGCATCATGACGACTGAGGTGACGCCGCCGGCCGCCGCAGCGATGCTCGCCGATGCGATGGTTTCGCGGTGTTCGCCGCCGGGTTCGCCGATGAAGACACGCGCATCGATCAGGCCGGGGAGGATGGTCTTGCCGGCGCAGTCGATGATCGTGGCGCCTTCGGGCGAGCCCTGATTCAAGGTCGCCTTGCCGGCCGCAACGATTCTGCGGCCTTCGACGATGATGGTACCGACCTCATCGATGCCGCGCGACGGGTCGACGATGCGGGCTCGGCTGAAGACCGTTATGCCCATCAGCCGCGGCCCTCGTGGTTTCGACGGGGGTCGAGCAGCGCTTCCATCACCGCCATGCGCACGGCGACGCCCATCTCAACCTGTTCCTGGATGACGCTTTGCGGGCCGTCGGCGATCTCGGAGGCGATCTCGACGCCGCGGTTCATCGGGCCGGGATGCATGACCAGCGCGCCGTCCTTGGCTGCTTTCAGCTTCTCGGCGTCGAGGCCGAAATAGCGGAAATATTCGCGCACCGACGGTACGAAAGCGCCTTCCATGCGTTCGCGCTGCAGGCGCAGCATCATCACCACGTCAGCGTCCTTCAGACCCTCGGCCATCGAGCGGGTGACGATGACGCCCATCTTCTCGATGCCGGTGGGCAAAAGCGTCGAAGGGGCGGCGACCCGGACCTGGGCACCAAGCGCGTTGAGCAGGATGATGTTGGAGCGGGCCACGCGCGAATGCAGGATGTCGCCGCAGATCGCCACGATCAGCTTCGACAGCGGACCCTTGGCGCGGCGGATGGTCAGTGCGTCGAGCAGCGCCTGGGTAGGGTGCTCATGGGCGCCGTCGCCGGCGTTGACCACCGAGCAGCCGACCTTTTGGGCAAGAAGTGCTGCAGCGCCAGCCGATTGATGGCGGATGATCAATATGTCGGGGCGCATGGCGTTCAGCGTCATCGCGGTATCGATCAGCGTCTCGCCCTTCTTCACCGAAGAGCTCGCCACCGACATGTTCATGACGTCGGCGCCGAGCCGCTTGCCGGCCAGTTCGAATGACGATTGCGTACGGGTCGAGGCTTCGTAGAAGAGATTGATCTGGGTGCGGCCGCGCAGCGTCGATGTCTTCTTGTCCGACTGCCGCGAGATGGCAACGGCCCGGTCCGCCCGGTCGAGCAGTAGCTCGATATCGGCGGGGGAAAGATCGCGGATGCCCAGAAGATGGCGGTGGGGATAAAGTGGCAGGGACGATGCGTCGGTCATCTCAAGTCGCTGCTATAGGGGGGAGGCCTCGCGGCTGCAAGCACCGGCTTGGGATTGGATTGGTTCTCCCCGGTATTTTCGTCGCGCGCCGCTGGCCATAGGCTATAAACCGCCTTGGCTTTGGATTCACAGCCTTCAGGTGATAAGGACGAAGCGTGACTGACGACGTGACCAACCAGCCGCCGCCGCTGGCCGGCGGCAACGCCTGGCGGGGCGATCCGTTGCTGATCCAGCTTGCCGAGCGCTTTTCCGATCCGGTGCGCAAGGACCTCGACGGGCTTGGTCGTTTCGTTCTGACCCATGAGGCGCAGGAACTGGCCCGTCTTGCCAATGTCGAGACGCCGAAGCTCAGGACCCATGACCGCCAGGGCCGGCGCATCGACCAGGTCGAGTTCCATCCCGCCTATCACGCGCTCATGCGCCGCTCTGTTGCCAACGGGCTGCATTCATCGGTCTGGGAGAATGGCGACGCCGAGATCGGCCGCCGCCACCAGGTGCGCGCTGCACGCTTTTACCTCACGGCTGAGCTCGAGACCGGACATCTCTGCCCGATCACGATGACCAGCGCTTCGCTGGCAGCGCTGATGGCCAGCCCGAAGCTGTTTCGCGAATGGGCGCCTCGGGTGACGACGCGCAAATACGATCAAAGCCAAAAGCCTCCGGTCGAAAAAGCCGGGCTGACACTCGGCATGGGCATGACCGAGAAGCAAGGCGGCACCGATGTCCGTGCCAACGTCACCAGGGCCGAGCGCGCCGGCAGCGGGTTTTATCGCCTGACCGGCCACAAATGGTTCATGTCGGCGCCGATGTCGGATGCTTTCCTGGTGCTCGGACAGGTGCCGGAGGGACTGTCATGCTTTCTCGTGCCCCGCTTGCTCGGCGACGGATCCGGCAACGGCTTCCGTTTTCAACGGCTGAAGGACAAGCTCGGCAATCGATCCAACGCCTCGTCGGAGGTGGAATTCGTCAATGCCATCGGCGAGATGGTCGGCGAGCCCGGCGCCGGCGTGAAGACGATCATGGACATGGTAACCCTGACGCGGCTCGACTGTGCCATCGCCTCGTCGGCGATCATGCGGGCCGGACTGGCCGAGGCCGTCCACCACACGCGCCACCGCAAGGTGTTTGGAACCAATCTGATCGAGCAGCCGCTGATGCAGCGTGTGCTGGCCGATATGGCGCTCGACGTTGCCGCCGCTACCGCGCTGTCGTTCCGGCTGGCGCGCTCCTTCGACGAGGCGGCCGGCGACCGCGGCGAGGCGGCCTTCGCCCGCGCCATGACGCCGGTGGTCAAATACTGGGTCTGCAAGATTGCGCCGCCGCTGCTCTATGAAGCGATGGAGTGCCTCGGCGGCAATGGCTATGTCGAGGAGGGACCGCTCGCCCGCTACTATCGCGAAGCTCCGGTCAACGCTATCTGGGAAGGTTCAGGCAATGTCATGGCGCTCGACGTGTTGCGCGTGCTCGGCCGCGCGCCAGGCCTGTTCGACGACGTGTTGGCCGGCATCGACCGCGATCTCGGCGCCGGCGGACGCGGCACCGTCGGCGTGCTCAAGGCGGCAATGCAGGTCGCAGTAACCGACGAGGGCTCGGCGCGGCTCTTGACCGAGCAATTGGCATTGTCGGCGGCGGCGGCAGAGCTTCGCAGGCTGGGGGCAGGGCGGATCGCCGACGCCTTCGTCGAAACGCGCCTCGCCGGCCAGTGGCGCAATACCTACGGCATGATCGATTCGCGCCATGATGCGCGCATGATCATCGATACGCTCTACCCGCCGATCAACTAAGGGCCGTCGCCCTATTCGCTGCCGCTCTCGCGACCCTGTGGATGGCCGTTAACCTTAACGAATGGTTTCCATTGCGGCGGCCGGTGGCAAAGCCCACTGTTATGGTTAAGGCAAGGATTGTTCAGCTTGAGCGGCTTTGCCCTGCGAAGCAGGAGCGTCATGCGGCATATTCTGAGCTCTTTTCTGGCATTGCATTGGGCGGCCGTTTTCGCCCTGCTGGCGTTCATCTGCATCGACGGGAATCGAGGCGTGGCGACGGCCCTTGGCGTGCTGGGCGTTCCCGTCCAGAACACTCGATTTGCCGATCTCGAAAACGCCGTCGTCGTGGCGCCGCTCGCCGTGGCACTGCTTGTCGTCGCGGTGCTGTTCTGCTGGGCCTTTGTTGAAGCACTGACCAGCGACACGACCAACCCGGATCCGGCCGACAGCGTCGTGCGAATCGCCTTCATCTCCGCCTTGGGCGTGCTGTCGCTGATAGTCATCGGCGGCGCCGCGCAAGGCATCAATGGGCTGTTCATGGTTGTCGCGGTGCAATTGGCGGCACTTCTGGCGTCCTATGTCGCGATGCTCGCCGAGCGGCGGTCGGCCGTTGCCGCGGCAGTTCCCGGAACCGGCGAAATCCGAGCGGCCGCGCATGTCATGGCCAAGGCAGCGGCGCATAATTCCTCGCTTGCCCGCATTTCCGGCCGGCTGGATCCGAGGGATGACCGCTGATGCGCACCTTGTTCGCGCTGTGGGCGGCTCCGCTCCTCTTGTTTTGGGGCTGGTTCTTTCTGTCGCTCAACGACATCAATTTCGGCTATGTCATGCTGAGCCGCCAATTGCACGATCTCGTCTTCCAGCTCTATGGACAGATGTTGGGCGTCGATCCGGCGCTTATTCCGGGCATGGTGGCGAAAGCTTGCGTATTCGACGGGCTGCTGCTGATGGCGTTCTGGGCATTTCGCCGCCGCAAGGCAATTGGCGGCTGGATCACGGCGATGCGCAACCGCTATTTCGACCAGGCATCGACGCCGAGCGCCTGAAGGCGGTCGAGAACGCCCTGCAGGATAAATGCGGCTGCCGCCGAATCGATCTTGCCGGCGCGTTTCTTGCGGGAAAAATCCATCTCGATCAGCGTCCGCTCGGCCGCCACCGTCGACAGCCTTTCGTCCCAAAAGAGGAAGGGCAGATCGGTCAATCCAGCCATGTTGCGGACGAAAGCGCGGGATTTTTGGGCGCGCGGGCCTTCCGAGCCGTCCATGTTGATGGGGAGGCCGATCACCACGGCGCCGGCATTTTCCTTCTGTAGCAGAGCGAGCAGCACTGCGGCATCGAGCGAGAATTTTCTGCGCATGATGACAGGGCGCGGGTGCGCGAAGGACAAGCCGCGGTCGGAAACCGCCACGCCGATCGTCTTGTCGCCGAGGTCGAGACCGGCCAGGGTCTTGCCGCCGCCGAGCCGGGCCGGCAACTCTTCGATGGTGATGATGCCCAACGGCTTTTCCTTTGACCGCGACACCGCACGTCCTATACGCGCAAAGCGTGCGTGGCACTTTAATTTCGCCGTCGGCGTTCTATCCTCTACCGAAGCAAAAATCGAGGAAAGCATTGATGAAACTGACCTGGTACGGACATTCGGCATTCCGAATTGAAATCGAAGGCGCGAAAATCCTCATCGACCCCTATCTGGTCGGCAATCCGTCATGGACAGGCGGCTGGGAAGGGCCGGCCGAAGGGGTCACGCACGTGTTGCTCACCCATGGCCACAGCGACCACATCAGCGGCGCCATCGAAGTGCTCAAGAAGACCGGCGCGATGCTGGTCGCCAATTTCGAGATTTGCATGTACCTGGTCGGCAAGGGCGTCGGTGACAAGCAGATCAATCCCGGCAATATCGGCGGTACGGTCGATTGCGGCGGCTTCACCACCACCTTCGTTCAGGCCCTGCACTCATCGTCCTTTTCGGGCGAGGGCGGCCAGAATACCTATCTCGGCAATCCGGGTGGGCTCGTCCTGCACTTCCCCGAGGACCAGACGCTTTATCATATGGGCGACACCGACATTTTTTCCGACATGGCGCTGATCAACGAATTGCATGAACCGAAGATCGGCATCGTGCCGATCGGCGACCGCTTCACCATGGGTGGGGCGGTAGCAGCCCTTGCCTGCCAGCGCTTCTTCAAGTTCGAGACCGTCGTTCCCGCCCACTTCGGCACGTTTCCGATGATCGACCAGACCGCCGACAAATTCGTGGCCGGGCTGGACGGATCGGGCGTGAAAGTGGCGTTGCCCAAGTTCGGCGAGACGATTACGCTGTAAAGAAAGCTGATCCGGAACGATACGATGCGCTTGAGAAATTCTCTTGCATTTCCATGCTGGTTGCCGCGTCGCCGGCGCTGGCGGCGGAGGATTTCATCGAGGGCATCTATCTGCAATCGGAGGACCTCTGCGCGCAGGCCAAAAAGGATACGCTGCAGACGGTGATCGAGGGCGGCAATATCGTGCTGTCGGCAAATGGCCTGGAAAGCATCGAATATAATTGTGAACTCCTGCAAATCACCAAAGCGACACGTTCACCAAGCTGGGCGGTGACCGCCATATGCCAGGAGCCGGGCTACGTCTTTCCGGATGTGCTCTCACTGACACAGATGAGCCCGAAGCAGATCGACCTGGTATCGGTTCGGCCTGCCACCGACGAAGGCGAGCAGAGCGGCAACGGCGGCAGTTATTTCCTCTGCGACGGCGTCGCGATGCCATAGGGCAGTTGTCGGCACGATGCATGTTGCGCGGCACGCGCTGCGCCGCTATAGCGCTGGTTTTCCCCGAGGCACGAACATGTCCGTTGATATTAAAACCGTGAAGCGCGTCGCGCATCTTGCCCGTATTGCGGTGAGCGAGGAGGATGCAGAGCGCATGACCGGCGAATTGAACGCCATTTTGGGCTTTGTCGAGCAGTTGAACGAGGTCGATGTTTCCGGCGTCGAGCCGATGACCTCGGTCACGCCGATGGCAATGAAAAAGCGCCAGGACGTCGTTACCGACGGCGGCAAGGCAGCCGACATCGTCGCCAACGCGCCGGCGACCGAAGAGAATTTCTTCCTTGTGCCGAAGGTCGTGGAGTAGCTGGCCGATGGCAATCGAGATCGCCGCGGAGACTCCGCTGCAGGACGATGTGCGCGGGCTGGTCGAGGAGCTCAATGCCACATTGCTGGAGCTGACGCCGCCGGAGCATTGCTACCATTTGACAGTCGAGCAGATGGCGGACCGTGACACGACCGTCTTCATCGCCCGCGACAACGGCCTTGCCATCGGTTGCGGCGCACTGAAGCGCCACGATGCCGTCCTAGGCGAGGTCAAGCGCATGTATACGCGACCTTCGCATCGCGGCCGCAAGATCGGCGCGAAGATTGTCGACCGTATCGAGGCGCTGGCGCGCCAAGAAGGGCTTAAGCGTCTGGTGCTGGAGACGGGCGACCGTCATCCCGCCGCCTGGACGGTCTACGAACGCGCCGGTTTTTCGCGTTGCGGCCCGGTGCTGAATTATCCCGATTCCGAGTGGTCGGTGTTTTACGAAAAGAGCCTTGCCTGATGAGCGACCTGACCCAGCTGACGATTTCGCAGGCCCGCGCCAAATTGCGCTCCAGGGAGATCACCGCCACCGAAATCACCGAGGCTTATCTGTCGGCGATCGAGCGAGCCAATCCGGCGCTCAATGCCTACGTCGTGGTTACCGACGACAAGGCGCGCGACATGGCCAAGGCCTCCGACGCGAAACTGGCCAAGGGCGAGGGCGGGTCGCTCGAGGGTATCCCGCTCGGCATCAAGGATTTGTTCGGCACCGAAGGCGTCCACACCCAGGCCTGCAGCCATGTGCTGGATGGCTTCAAGCCGCGCTATGAATCGACTATCACCGCCAACCTGTGGGCGGATGGCGCCGTCATGCTCGGCAAGCTCAACATGGACGAGTTTGCCATGGGCTCGTCCAACGAGACCTCGTATTACGGGCCCGTCATCAACCCGTGGCGGCGTTCGCGCCTCGACACGGTGGTGATGCCGACGACGCATCAGGGCGAGGGCGGCTTCGTTTCGGCGGGCGGCACCAGGACCGCGCGCACGTTGGACAATGCCCAACTGGTGCCGGGCGGTTCGTCCGGTGGCTCTGCATCAGCGGTCTCGGCCTTCCTGTGCGCAGGCGCCACCGCCACCGACACCGGCGGCTCGATCCGCCAGCCCGCCGCCTTCACCGGCACGGTCGGCATCAAGCCGACCTATGGCCGCTGTTCGCGCTGGGGCATCGTTGCCTTCGCCTCGTCGCTCGACCAGGCCGGGCCGATCGCGCGCGACGTACGCGACGCCGCGATCCTGTTGAAGTCGATGGCTTCGGTCGACCCGAAGGATACGACGTCCGTCGACCTGCGAGTGCCGGACTACGAGGCGGCGATCGGCCGCCCGATCAAAGGCATGAAGGTCGGCATTCCAAAGGAATATCGTGTCGACGACATGCCCGCGGAGATCGAGGCGCTGTGGCAGAAAGGCATTGCCTGGCTGAGGGATGCCGGTGCCGAGATCGTCGATATCTCGCTGCCGCACACGAAATACGCGCTGCCGGCCTATTACATCGTGGCGCCGGCCGAAGCCTCGTCCAACCTCGCCCGTTACGACGGCGTCCGCTATGGCTTGCGCGTGCCCGGCAAGGACATTGTCGACATGTATGAAAAGACCCGCGCTGCCGGCTTCGGGCGCGAGGTCAAGCGCCGCATCATGATCGGCACCTATGTGCTTTCCGCCGGGTACTACGATGCCTACTATCTGCAGGCGCAGAAGGTTCGAACCCTGATCAAGCGTGATTTCGAAAATGTGTTTGCCGCAGGCGTCGACGTCATCCTGACGCCGGCAACTCCGTCCGCCGCCTTCGGCATCGCCGACGAGGACATGGCCGCCGACCCGGTCAAGATGTATCTCAACGACATCTTTACGGTGACGGTGAACATGGCCGGCCTGCCCGGCATAGCGGTTCCGGCCGGGCTCGACGCCAAGGGGCTGCCGCTCGGCCTGCAGCTGATCGGCCGGCCCTTCGACGAGGGAACGCTGTTCCAGACCGCCCATGTCATCGAACAGGCGGCCGGCACATTTCAGCCGGAAAAATGGTGGTAGGATCGTTTCTCATCGGAGGGGGTGAGGGATGTTCTTCTATGTCTCCAAGGTTCTCGGGTTCTTCGTCGAGCCGTTGAATCTCGCGATCTTTCTGCTGCTGGCGGGGCTGGTCGCGGCGATGTTCGGGCGGCGACGGTTGGCGACCGCCGGCAGCACTCTTGCGTTCCTCATCCTTGTTGTTTCGACATGGAGCCCGCTCGGACCCATGATGCTCAATCCGCTGGAGGAGCGCTTCCCCAGGCCGCCGCTGCCGGAAAAGGTTGACGGTATCATCGTGCTTGGCGGCAGTCTGGATGGCGCCGTCAATCTGGTGCGTGGCGGCTATGAAATGAACGCCAGCGGCGACCGGATGGTCGAGGCTGCCGTGCTGGCGCGGCGGTTTCCGACAGCGAAAGTCGTTATCTCCGGTGGCAGCATCGAAACGTTCCGCGGCGGCGAAGGCGATGCAGATACCGCGCCGCGTCTTTTTGCCGCTTTCGGGGTGGCGGCCGATCGGCTGATCCTCGAGAACAAATCCCGCAACACCTACGAGAATGCTGTCTTCACCAGGGAACTGGTGACGCCGAAACCGGGCGAGACCTGGTTGCTGGTGACCTCGGCCTTCCATATGCCACGCGCCAAGGCGCTGTTCGACAAAGCCGGCTTTTCGACCGTTCCGTGGCCGGTCGACTATCGCACCTCCGGCAGGGAAAGCATCGGCACCTTGCCCTATCCCGGCGACTGGCTGGAGGTCACCACTGTTGCGATCCGCGAATGGATTGGGCTCACCGCCTATTGGCTGTCGGGCCGCATCGATCGGCCTTTTCCCGGACCGGGCGGCTGACCGAGCACCGCCTGCCGCGCCGCCGAAAAAAACTGGCGGCGCACCAGTACCGCCAGAAGCAGCAGCGTCGAAAGCACGAAGACAGTGGGATCGACGAACCAACCGAGATAGCCGATCGAGAAGAACACGCCGCGCAGGCCGGAATTGAAATGCTTTCCGGCCAGCATGTTCATCCGCGCGGCACGCCACACCGCCGTTTCGGTGACCGAATTGCGCGACGCCTCGCCATGTGGGATCGGCACGGCGCCGATCAGGATCGAGCAATAGTTGAACAGCCGGTAAGCCCAGCCAAACTTGAAGAAGGAAAAGGCCAGGATCAGCACCAGCCCGAACACCTTCGTCTGGAAGGCCGCGCGTGAGGACGTGGCGCCAAACGGCAGGTCGCTCAGCACGGTCAGAACCTGATCGGAGGCGCCGAGCAGGGCAAAACAGCCGCCGATCGCAATCAGCGAACTGGAGGCAAAGAAGGCGGTCCCCTGTTGCAGGCCGCTCATGATAGCGGTGTCGACGATGCGGATCTCGCGTTCGGCCATGGTCCGCATCCAGGTCTCGCGCTGCGCGTTCATCGCCCTCGTCAGCGACATGCGGCTGACCAGCATTCCGTCGGCGGCGAGCGTATGCAGCACCCACGCGGCAAGGAAGAACCCCAGCGCCGCAAGGTCGGCCGTCGATAGATGAAAGGAATCGCTCATGCATTGCTTTTACCACAGGCGGCGGTAACGCTTCGATGGCCGAAGCTGGAATGTCGCTGCCGGAGCAAACAAGGTCGGCAGGCGCAGCGCCGCGGTCCTTAAAACAGCGGAAAACATCATGGGAATTCCTATATGTAGACCTCAACAGGGTCCCAGGAGAAAACGCCCACGTGTTCCTTTCGGTTTTCGACTTGTTCAAGATCGGCATCGGCCCATCGAGTTCGCACACGATGGGGCCGATGACGGCTGCGCGGCGGTTTCTCGACGAGATTGCGGGAGACGACTGGCCGCGCCCGGCCGGCGCCAAGGTCGACCGGATCGCGGCCAGCCTGCATGGCTCGCTCGCCTATACCGGCATCGGCCATGGCTCCGATCGTGCCGTGGTGCTCGGCCTCGCCGGCCAGACGCCGCAGACGGTGGATCCCGACCAGGCGGACGGCATCGTCGCTCGCATCGCCGCCGAGAAGCGGATTTCGCCGCCCGGCCATCCGTCCTATCGTTTCGACCCGGCAACGGATCTTGTGCTGGATCGCAAGACGCCGCTGCCGGGTCACGCCAACGGCATGGCCTTCTCGGCCTATGATGCCGGCGATCGGTTGCTGCTGAGGCGCGTCTATTATTCGATCGGCGGCGGCTTCGTAGTGTCCGAGGAGGAACTGCAGCGGATGAAAGCAAGGGGCTCGGCGACAACCGAAGGCAAGAAGGTTCCGTATCCGTTCAAGAATGCCGTCGAAATGCTATCGATGGCAGCAAAAAGCGGGCTTTCCATTGCCGAGATGAAGCGCGTCAACGAGGAGAAGCAGATGTCGCGCGAGGAGCTCGACGCCGGCCTCGACGGCATCTGGAGCGCCATGAAGGGCTGCATCGAGCGTGGCCTGTCGCAAGACGGCATCATGCCGGGCGGACTGAAGGTGCGCCGCCGCGCCCGGATGCTGCACGACAAGCTGCAGGAGCAATGGCAGCAGAATCGGCCCAACCCGCTGCTCGCCAATGACTGGCTGTCGATCTATGCGATGGCGGTCAATGAGGAGAACGCCGCCGGCGGCCGTGTGGTCACCGCGCCAACCAATGGGGCGGCCGGCACTCTGCCCGCAGTGCTGCGCTACTGGTTGCATTTCCATCCCGAAGCCGACCAGCCCGGTATCCGCGATTTCCTGCTGACGGCGGCGGCCGTCGGCGGCATCATCAAAACCAATGCTTCGATCTCGGGGGCGGAAGTCGGCTGCCAGGGCGAGGTCGGTTCGGCTTCGGCAATGGCTGCGGCGGGATTGTGCGCCGTCATGGGCGGCACGCCCGAGCAGGTCGAGAACGCTGCCGAGATCGCGTTGGAACATCATCTCGGCATGACCTGCGATCCGGTCGGCGGCCTGGTGCAGGTACCGTGTATCGAGCGCAACGCGCTTGGTGCCGTCAAGGCGGTGACCGCCGCTTCGCTGGCGATCAAGGGCGACGGCGTTCATTTCGTGCCGCTCGATGCCGCGATCGAGACGATGCGCCAGACCGGCCTCGACATGAACGAAAAGTACAAGGAAACCAGCCTTGGCGGATTGGCCGTCAATGTCGTGGAGTGCTGAGCGCCAATCTGGGGCCCGGACCACCACTGTGGAGAAGTCGATCAGGCCGTTGACGCGTTCGCGTGCTGGACTAAACCTTAAACGATGTCTCTCAATCTCATAAAGCTTTGCGTCGGCTGTGACAGCGTCGAGGATCTGGAAGAGTGGATTGCCTTCCGTCTCGACGAGCGGCGCCGCGCCGGCGAACCGGCCGAGCACTACCACACCACCCGCATGGTGCCGACACGCGGCGCCGAGATTACCGACGGCGGCTCGCTCTACTGGGTGATCAAGGGCAATGTCCAATGCCGCCAGCTGATCACCGAAATCCGGCCCTTCACCGATGACGAGGGCATCGGCCGTTGCCATCTGATCCTCGATCCCGAGGTCGTGCGCACTGACTGGCAACCGCGCCGTGCATTCCAGGGGTGGCGCTACCTGAAGCAGGCGGACGCGCCGGCCGATCTCGGCAAGGGCAAAGCCGGGCTGATCGAGATGCCGCCGAAGCTCAGGCGTGAGCTTGCCGATCTCGGCCTGCTCTGACGGCAAGAAACGCAACGCCAAGACCACCAGCCGAAGCGCTTGTCCGCAGTTGCCATCATCACCGGTCCTCCAGGTCGCCTCATCTGGGCTTGCAAGCCGGGGAACAACGCCACATCTTGAATGTCATGAGCGACAAGAAGCAGCCCGTGCCTGCAAAGGCCAATCCTGCGCCGGTCGAGTCTCAATCGAGCACCGGCGAGATCGACGCGTTTCTCCGTCAGGCAAGGACGCTCGCTGCATCCGCCACCGGTTCAGGCAGGCTGATCCTGTCGCTTGACGCGACGATGAGCCGCCAGCCGACCTGGGATCTCGCCTGTGCGCTGCAGGCCGAGATGTTCGACGCCGTCGGCAAGGCCGGGGCGCTCAAGGTTCAACTTGTCTATTTTCGCGGCCTTGGCGAGTGCCGCTCCTCCGCATTCGTTACCGATACCGAAGCTCTGAAACAGTTGATGACGCGCATCGACTGCCGCAGCGGCCATACCCAGATCGGCAAGGTGCTCGCCCATGCGCTGAAACAGACGGCGGCGGCCAAGGTCAACGCGCTGGTCTATATCGGCGACGCGATGGAAGAAAACATAGATGATCTGGCCGAAAAGGCCGGCAGCCTCGGTCTGCACGGCGTTCCTGTCTTCGTCTTTCAGGAGGGTCATGATGCCGCTGCGGAAAAGGCGTTCAAGGAAATTGCGCGGCTGTCGAAAGGGGCCTGGTTCCGGTTCGATCGACGGGCTGCCGCAACCTTGGCCGGCCTGCTTTCGTCCGTCGCCGTGTTTGCGACCGGCGGGCTGAAAGCACTGGAGGCCCGGGGCAGGCCGGAGGACCGGCTGATGATCGAGCATATGCGGGGCGGCGGAAACTGATGGGCGCAATTATCGCTTTTGTAGCATTGCTTCTAGTGCTTCTCGGCACGCTCACCATCTTCCTGCGCGCCGATCCGGCGAAGCTTGCAGGCGGCATGAGAACGCTTGGACCTGTGCTGCTCGGGCTGGTCGGCGTCGCCGTGCTGCTGGTCGGGCGCGAGGGCATCGGCGGCTTGATCCTGTCGGCTGCGCTCGCCTGGTACGGCTCCATGCGCATGAATCGGCCGGCAGCCAAACTGGCACCAGGCAAGCGTTCGACAGTTCGTACCGCCGCGCTTGAGATGGAACTCGATCACGATACCGGCAGCCTCGAAGGCCTTGTGCTGGCCGGGCGCCATGAAGGCAAGATGCTTGGCTCGATGGGGCTTGCCGAATTGCAGCAACTGTATCGCGAACTCTCCGGCGATCCGGAGAGCCGCCAATTGCTAGAGACGTATCTTGACGGCAGATTTCCCATCTGGCGCAAAGACGCTGATGCGAATGGTGGCGAAGGGCTGGGTGTTGCGCCAGGTTCTGGCGCCATGACTAAGGAGGAGGCCTACAAGATCCTTGGTCTTGAAGCGGGGGCTGCCGCGGCGGATGTCCGCAAGGCGCACCGCCGCCTGATGCAGCGCCTGCACCCCGATATCGGTGGCACGTCTTTCCTGGCGGCGCGGATCAATGAAGCCAAGGACGTCTTGCTCTCCAATCACAACTAGTCTCCTTCGACGCAGAACTTTCGGGAAAGATATCGTTTTTCGCGCGCCGCTTACTGCTGGACGGCGTAGCACTCGATCTTCTTCTTTTTCAAAGCGTTGCAGGCCTTCCAGGCAGCGGTCTTCGAACCGAAACCACCGAACCGGGCGCGGTAGTAGGTGACGCCGTCCTTGTCGAAGGCGACGGTGAAACCGGAGGCATCGGCCAGAACGGAGGGCGCCTGCTTCGTCGCCTTGTCGAGGAAAGCCTTCGCTTCGGCCTGTTTTGGCGAAGAGGCGACCTGTATTGCCCAGCCGGATGGCACCGATGCCGTGCTGACCGGATCGACCTCTGGCGCCGGTTCGGCATAGGCTGCGGCGACCCGGGCTGTCGCCACATCGTCCACTGTCGCCACGGCCGTCGTCTTGACCCTCTTGGCCTGAACGACCGGAGTGGTTTCTTCAACGACGGGCGCATTTTCCTCGACAAGGGAAGCAACGGCATCGTCGTCCGGCTTACTGTCCGGTGTCGGAGCGTCATGCTTCGGTAAAAGCACCTTGGCCAAGGCTGAAATCGGATTGCCGCCGCTAGCCTTGGCAATCAGCACGCCGCCGCCGCGCGACGACGCCTTCGGCATGTAGGCATTGATCAACCCGGCCATCTGGCTGTCGCGGCTGCCGCCGGACCTGCCGCCCATGACCACCGCTACGATGCGCCGATCGCCATCCGAGACCGAGGAGACCAGATTGTAACCGGAGGCGCGGGTGTAACCGGTCTTGATGCCGTCGACGCCCTTGATGCGTCCGAGCAGCCGGTTGTGGCCGTTGATACGCTGCCGCCCATAAAGAAAGGAGCGCTGCGAGAAATAGCCGTAATATTGCGGAAAATGCTCTCTCAGGGCGATGCCGAGCATCGCCATGTCGCGCGCGGTCGTGAACTGGCCGGGATCAGGCAAGCCGTTGGCGTTGCGGAAAACGGTTCCCCTCATGCCCAGCGCCCGCGCCTTGGCGGTCATCATGCGGGCGAAATTGGCTTCGTTGCCGCCGAGCATCTCGCCAAGCGCCGTTGCGGAATCGTTTGCCGATTTGGTCACCATCGACAGGATCGCGGTCTCGACCGTGACCGAGCCGCCCCGCTTGACGCCGAGCTTCGTGGGCGGTTCGGCTGCGGCATTGGCCGAGAACACGACCGGGGAATTCTTGCTGATCCTGCCCTTCGCCAACGCCTCGAACGTCAGATAGAGCGTCATCATCTTAGTAAGCGAAGCCGGATAGCGCCGGCCATCGGCATCCGACGAATAAAGCACCTTGCCGGTCTTGGCATCGATGACGATGGCCGCCGACTTGGCCGCCATGGATGAGGCCGCGTCCGCGATGACGAAGCTCATCGCCAAAGCGAGGACCATGATCGTTTTGAGGGGGGACGCGGATTTGGAAACGAAGCCCGACAACGCCTTACGCACTGATAGTTCCTTTGAATTTCCGTTGCCTGGAGGCGGCAAAGGTCCTGCCTCACCTCCGGCCACGCTAACGCGGGCAGCGTTACCAATCCGTTTATGGTAACCGCCGCGTTCACCATTTTCTGCGGGATTGAGCTTCTCTTTATTCGAATCTTAGCGATTGCCGGCAGCTCACGATGCGCATTGCCGCGGGAATCTTGACTTTTTGTGCACTGCACAATATATTTATACGCATTGCACAACGCGACCCGGACAAGGCGCGTCTATCGTCCAAGGCAACCGTTCAAGGGAATGCGTGAAATGACCCAGACCTATGAAGATTTCAGCAAATACGGCAAGGAATTTGCCGACACCGGATTGAAGAGCTTTGCATCGCTGTCCAAGGGTGCGCAGGCCATCGCCACCGAGGCGGGCGAGTACACCAAGAAAAGTTTCGAGGCCGGCAGCGCCGTTGTCGAGAAGCTCTTCTCCGCCAAGTCGCTGGATAAGGCGATCGAAATCCAGTCCGACTACGCCAAGCAGTCCTATGAGAGCTTCGTCACCGAGGCCACCAAGCTTGGCGATCTCTATGCCGAACTCGCCAAGGAAGCCTACAAGCCGTTCGAATCGATCGTCGCCAAGGCGAAGTAAATTCGACGAACGTTCCGAGCCGGCCCCTGGGCTTGCAAAGACAGACCCGGTCGCGAACGCGCGGCCGGGTTTTTTCATGCCAGCTCGAAATCGGGGGCCTGCGGTCTTCACGATTTGGAAAATCGGTCAAGTTTGGCCACCTAGCCATATTGTCAGCTAAACAGAAGGGCTTAAAATCGTCCATCGAACACCTACATGTCGAGGATGCATGAGGATTCGAAAAAGGCAGGACTACGTGACTACAGGTTTGACTGCCACGAGCTACGTGGTGCGAATGCAGAACGGCAGCAACGGCAATGAGGCCGGTCGCGGCACGGCCGTCATCACGCGCACAAAAACCAAGACCAAGAAGCCCAGTCTGTATCGGGTCCTCATTCTTAACGACGACTACACACCCATGGAATTCGTGGTCCACGTGCTGGAGCGCTTTTTCCAGAAGGACCGCGAAGCCGCCACACGCATAATGCTTCATGTTCACAATCATGGGGTGGGCGAGTGCGGGGTCTATACATTCGAGGTGGCCGAGACCAAAGTGTCTCAGGTCATGGATTTCGCCCGACAGAATCAGCATCCGCTGCAATGCGTGATGGAGAAGAAGTGAGGTAACATGCCGGCTTTCTCCCAAGGCCTGGAAAAGGCGCTTCACCAAGCGCTGACGCTCGCCAATGAGCGACACCATGAATATGCAACCCTTGAACATTTGCTGCTCGCCCTGATCGACGACACCGAGGCGGCCGCCGTCATGCGTGCCTGCAACGTCGATCTCGACGAATTGAAGCATACGGTCCTCACCTATATCGACACCGAGCTCGACAATCTGGTCACCGGCTACGATGAAGATTCCAAGCCGACTGCCGGTTTCCAGCGCGTCATCCAGCGCGCGGTGATCCATGTGCAGTCGTCAGGCCGCGAGGAAGTGTCCGGCGCCAACGTGCTTGTCGCCATCTTCGCTGAGCGTGAGAGCCACGCCGCTTACTTCCTGCAGGAACAGCAGATGACCCGCTACGACGCGGTCAACTACATCTCGCATGGCATCGCCAAGCGCCCCGGCGCTTCCGAGACGCGGACCCCGCGCGGCGCCGACGACGAGCAAGGCAGCCAGAGCGGGGCCGAGCCGCAAGAGGAAGGCGGCAAGAAGAAGCAGCAGCAGGACGCGCTGACTGCCTATTGCGTCAACCTGAACAACAAGGCCAAGGCCGGCAAGATCGATCCATTGATCGGTCGCGAGAGCGAGATCAACCGGACCATCCAGGTGCTGTGCCGCCGCTCGAAGAACAACCCGCTCTATGTCGGTGATCCCGGCGTCGGCAAGACGGCGATCGCCGAAGGCCTCGCCAAGCGCATCGTCGAGGGCGACGTTCCCGAAGTACTGCACAATGCCACCATCTTCGCGCTCGACATGGGCACACTGCTGGCCGGCACCCGCTATCGCGGCGATTTCGAGGAGCGGCTGAAGCAGGTCGTCAAGGAGCTCGAGGACTATCCCGGCGCCGTGCTGTTCATCGACGAAATCCACACCGTGATCGGGGCAGGGGCCACCTCCGGCGGCGCCATGGATGCGTCCAACCTGTTGAAGCCTGCGCTGTCGTCCGGCGCCATCCGCTGCATCGGCTCAACCACCTACAAGGAGTTCCGTCAGTTCTTCGAGAAGGACCGCGCGCTGGTGCGGCGCTTCCAGAAGATCGACGTCAACGAGCCGACGGTCGAGGACGCAATCGAGATCATGAAGGGCCTCAAGCCCTATTTCGAGGAGTTCCACAAGGTCCGCTACACGAGCGAGGCGATCAAGGCTTCGGTCGAACTCTCGGCGCGTTACATCAACGACCGCAAGCTGCCGGACAAGGCGATCGACGTGATCGACGAGACCGGCGCCTCGCAGATGCTGGTACCGGAAGCCAAGCGCAAGAAGACCATCGGCATCAAGGAGATCGAAGCGACGATCGCCACCATGGCACGCATCCCCCCGAAGACGGTTTCCGCCGACGACGAGAAGGTGCTGCAAGGCCTCGACATCGAGTTGAAGCGCGTCGTTTACGGCCAGGACACCGCGATCACAGCGCTGACCTCGGCCATCAAGCTGGCGCGGGCCGGCCTGCGCGAACCGGAAAAGCCGATCGGCTCGTACCTGTTCTCGGGCCCGACCGGTGTCGGCAAGACGGAAGTGGCCAAGCAGCTCGCCGCCTCGCTCGGCGTGGAACTGATCCGCTTCGACATGTCGGAATATATGGAACGCCACACCGTTTCGCGGCTGATCGGCGCGCCTCCCGGCTATGTCGGCTTCGACCAGGGCGGGCTTCTGACCGACGGCGTCGACCAGCATCCGCATTGCGTGCTGTTGCTGGACGAAGTCGAGAAGGCGCATCCGGACCTGTTCAACATCCTGTTGCAGGTCATGGACCACGGCAAGCTGACCGACCATAACGGCAAGCAGATCGACTTCCGCAATGTCATCCTGATCATGACCACCAATGCGGGCGCGTCCGATGCGCAGCGCGCGGCCATCGGTTTCGGTTCGACCAAGCGCGAAGGCGACGATGTCGAAGCGATCAACCGGCTGTTCACGCCGGAGTTCCGCAACCGTCTCGATGCGATTATTCCGTTCGGCTCGCTGCCGGTGCCGGTCATCCATCAGGTGGTGCAGAAGTTCGTCATGCAGCTGGAAGCGCAGCTTTCCGAGCGTGGCGTGACCTTCGATTTGTCGCAGGAGGCAATCGCATGGCTGGCCGACAAAGGCTATGACGAGCGCATGGGCGCCCGGCCGCTTGGCCGTGTCATCCAGGAGCACATCAAGAAGCCGCTGGCCGATGAGGTGCTGTTCGGCAAGCTCAAGAAGGGCGGCACGGTGCGTGTCACCGTCGAGAAGAAGGAAACCGGCGAGACCGGCCTGAAGCTCGAATCGCTGGCCGACGAGGCACCGGTGAAGCCGAAGAAAGAAGAGCCGGACGACGCGCCGAAAGCCAAGAAGGCGGTGGCGAAGAAGCCCGCCGCGAAAAAGGCGGTGGCGCAGAAGCCGGAGCCGAAAGGCAAGGATGGTGGCAAGCGCAGCCTCGTGCCGCAACTGCCGCGCAAGAGCTGACGAACCAGCCAGTAAAAAAGCCCCGGAAACGGGGCTTTTTTTATGACACCTTCCGGTTATGCACCCGGCGCCCGCCGGAGCGGTTTGCGCCGGTTCAGCTTGCCAGCGCCATCCGTATCTTGCCGGCGTTCTCGGCCAGGACTTCAGGCTTTTCCATCTGTCCGCTGTGCGGCTTCAAGGGAATGCCCTCGAAGCGCGGAATGACATGGACATGGAGGTGGAAAACGGTCTGCCCCGAGGCTGGTTCATTGAACTGCATAACCGTGACGCCATCGGCATCGAAGGCCTTCTTTACGGCCCGCGCAACTTTCTGGACGTGAGCGAAGAGCGGGCCAAGCACCGCCGGATCCGCGTCGAGCAGATTGCGTGACGGGGCTTTCGGCACCACCAGCGTGTGACCATGTCCTTGCGGCATCACATCCATGAAGACCATGACCGCGTCATCCTCGTAGACGCGGTGCGAAGGGATTTCTCCGCGCAGGATTTTTGCGAAGATGTTGCTGCTGTCGTAGGTTGCTTCGGCCATGGCGCGCTCCGGTTCTTGGCTCGCTGTCTCGTGTAGCGAAGCTGTTCCGGGCGGGCAAGACGATCGATCGACATCGGCCGTGCCGGCCCGCTCGGCTGAGCGATTGGGGCTCGCTACTCTACTCCGCCATGTCCTTGCGGAACGGCGTGTGCTCTTCCAGATATTCGCTCATCCGCTCGACTTCGCGCCGCTCGCGCTGGAGGTAGTCGGCAACTGCATTGCGCAGACCTGGATGGGCGATGTAGTGCGCCGAATGCATTGTCACGGGCCGGTAGCCGCGCGCCAGCTTGTGCTCGCCCTGCGCACCGGCTTCAACCACCTTCAGCTTGCGCGAGATGGCGAAATCGATTGCCTGATGGTAGCAGACCTCGAAATGCAGGAATGGGTGGTCCTCGATGCAGCCCCAGTTGCGGCCGTAGAGCGCGTCTGAGCCGATGAAGTTGATGGCACCTGCAATGTAGCGCCCGTTGCGTTTGGCCATGACCAGCAGGATGTCGTCGGCCATGCGCTCGCCGATCAGCGAGAAGAAATCGCGGTTGAGGTAGGGCCGGCCCCATTTCCTGCTGCCGGTATCCATGTAGAACGCGAAAAAGTCGTCCCAGGTCTTTTCGGTCAGATCCTTGCCGGTCAGCCAGTCGATCGAGATGCCGTCGGCGAGCGCCTCGCGCCGCTCTTTCTTCATTGCCTTGCGCTTGCGCGAGGCTAACGTCGCGAGAAAATCGTCGTAGCTCGAAAAGCCTTCGTTGAAGAAATGAAATTGCTGGTCGGTGCGATGCAGGTAGCCGGCCGCCGCCAATATCTGGACGTCGTCCTCCGGCGCGAAAGTAACATGCGCGGAAGACACGCCCAGCTTATCCGTCACCGCCTTCAGGCCGGCCGCAAGACCAGCCTTGACGGTGGGGCTGTCCTCGCCCTTGCCGACGAGCAGGCGAGGGCCGGTGACGGGTGTGAACGGCACCGCGCATTGCATCTTCGGGTAGTAGCGTCCGCCAGCGCGTTCGAATGCGTCCGACCAGCCATGGTCGAATACATATTCGCCCTGGCTGTGCGACTTCAGATAGCAGGGGACCGCCCCGAGCAGCTTGCCTCGGGCGGTTTCCAGCCTGACGTGATGGCCTTGCCAGCCGGTGCGCCGAACAGCGCAGCCCGAATCTTCCAGAGCGCTCAAAAAAGCGAATGAAACAAGCGGATTGTAGCCGTTTTCTGCATCGCCGCGTGTGGTGCCGCCGAGGCTGTCCCATTCAGCGCTGGTAAAGGCGCCGATACCCGCGGCGATGCGGATCGACAGCTCCGCATTCGCCGTTTGCCTTTCGCAGTCGTCCCCTTGATCCATGAGGCTTACTTAAGCTCGCTGCGGACCCATACAAGCCCGCTCAGGCAAGCCGTACCAGATCGGGCTCGAATCCTTCGAACGTCATCTGGTCGGCATATTTGAAGGTCAGATCGACGGCAGGCTGGTCGTGCACGGTCCAGGTGATCACCGGCATGCCGAGTCTTTCTCGCACGAAGGAGACGAACCGGTTCGGCAGGTCGCCGGCGGCGTAGGAGGTAAAGGCGATGTCATGCGCCAGCATGGCGAAATGCGCCTCGATCAGGTGGTTGTCGTTGCCGTAGGCGGTCAACCCGCCGGGTATGCCGGGTGCATGTTTCGCGAACTCGCGGATCAGCCAATGGTCGAACGACATGATCGCGGTCCTGCCCTTGTAATGTTTGAGTATCTTGCCGACGCTTTCGACCAGGCCTTCGTCGTGCCCGGCAGCGCCTTTCAGCTCGATAACCATCGGCACACGGCCGTCGACCAGATCAAGTGCCTGCTGCAGCGTCGGCAAATGGTCAGCGGTGCCGCCGACCGTCAGCGCCGTGATCTCGGCAGCGGTACGCTGCCAGACGAAGCCGTCCTTGCCGGTCAGCCGCCGCAGATCGCCATCGTGGATAATGACGGGGACGCCGTCGGATGACAGGTGCACGTCGCACTCGATCGCATAGCCGCGCTCGGCCGCCGCGGCAAAGGCGGAAAGCGTGTTCTCCCAGCGCGTCTTGTTCATGTCGTGGAGGCCGCGATGGGCGACGGGCCGGGCGGTCAGCCAGGAAAGATCGGTCATGGTCGCAGTCCCGGTCATTCGACTTCGAAGATCGCTTCGATTTCCACTGCGGCATTAAGCGGCAGGGAGGCGGTGCCGACGGCGGAGCGTGCGTGCTTGCCGCGATCGCCGAGCACGGCGGCGAGAAAATCCGAGGCGCCGTTGGCAACCAGATGCTGTTCGACAAAATCCGGTGCCGAGGCGACGAAGACGGTGATCTTCACCAAGCGACGGATTTTCTCGAGATCGCCAAGTGCCGCCTGGGCCTGCGCCAATATGTTGATCGCACAGTATTTTGCGGCTTCCTTGCCAGTCGCGGTGTCGACATCGCGGCCAAGCAGTCCGCTCGCCTGGAGCTTGCCCTCCTTGAGCGGCAACTGCCCGGCGGTGAACAGCAGATTGCCGGTCTTGCAATAGGGCACGTAATTGGCGGCAGGCGCGGCGGCGGCCGGCAGCGTCACGCCGAGATCGCTTAGCCGCTTTTCGATTGTTTCGCTCATGCTATTTCCCTATTGCTTGAAGGTGCCGCGCAGGCCGGGCCGAAATTGCTATTTTTGCCTCGCTTCCGCCACGACTTTTTTTAAGCTGGACCATCTTTCCATGCGGCCTGCCATTAGCCGCGATGATCGGAGCACCCCATGCGCGCAACGCGCCTCGCATTCAACGCCGTTCTCTTGACAGCGGCTTCCTGGGCGGCTCCCGCTTTTGCGGTGCCTGCGCTGCAGGCGCATCGTGCTGTTTACGACATTTCACTCGACAAGGCCTCAGACCGTTCCGGCATTACCGGCATTACCGGCCGCATGGTCTACGAGTTCAACGGCTCGCCTTGCGAGGGCTATACGGTAAAGTTCCGTCTGGTGACCCAGATCGTAACCAGCGACAACACCAGGCTGACCGACCAGCAGATGACCACCTTCGAGGATGCCGAGGGCAAGACCTTCTCCTTCGTGAACAAATCCTTTGTCGACCAGAACCTCGACAAGGAGGTCAAGGGTACCGCAACGAAGGAGGCTAATGGTCTCAAGGTCGATATCGACAAGCCCGAGAAGAGCAGCCTGGAACTCGCGCCGACCCAGTTCCCGACCCAGCAAATGGTCGAAATGATCGGCAAGGCGGAAAGGGGCGAGCGTTTCTACGAAACCAACCTGTTCGACGGCTCTGAGGATGCCAACAAGGTGGTGACCACCACCGTCGTCGTCGGCAAGCAAGCCGATGCCGACAACGCCGATCCGGAAGCGCCGGCGCTGGCCAAGCTCGCCACCGACAAATACTGGCCGGTCGACATCGCCTATTTCGATGATGCCGACAAAGGCGGCGAGGAGGTGCCGGAATACCGGATCAGCTTCAAGCTGCACAAGAACGGCATCACGCGCGATCTCGTCATGGACTATGGCGAGTTCTCGATGACCGGCAAATTGGTCAATCTGTCGCTGTTCGATCAGCCAAAGACCTGCCCGTCGAAATAGGCTCGAACCAACGACAAGCCGCCGGCCGCTATCCAGCATTAGCAGTGCTTGATCTTGCGGGGCATGTCGCATCGACTTGAGCATGCCGCAATTGCATATGAACGTTTTACGACGGTAAGCGCCGCGGGGGAGCAAGTTGAGCAGGATCGACGTTTTTGTTGCGCCGCGGCCCAACGCGACGCTGATCAAGGCCATGACATTCGTCAACCGGATTGTCATGCTGCACGGCATTCCGGGGCTTCGTGACCTGTTGCCATTCAACCGTCTGGCCGGTTTGCGCGGCGTCGCCAATGTCCGCCACATCGATTTTCCGGAGGATGACCGGCAAAGGTTGAAGGCTTGTTGCGGCGCGGGCAAGGCGACGTTCATAACACCCAACCATCCCGAATTCTTTACCGACTGGATGATCGACAAGGAGGTCGTCTCGCGGGTAAGCCCGCTGGCGGCATCCTGGGCCACGCACGGCGTCGTCAACGGGCTTGGCCGGCTGATGCAGAAATTCTGGTTGGCCAACAATCTGATCGCGCAAATCCCGGGCAACAGCACGGCCGCGAAGGAACATTCGGTGGCCTGGGCGCTGAAGGGGCACGGCGTGCTCCTGCATCCCGAAGGCGGTGTCGGCTGGCATGCCAACATCATTGCCCCGCTGCTGCCGGGCGCGGTCGAGATGGGGTTCGAGGCGCTGAAGCGCGGCCGCCTGACGGATCCGGATTTCAAGGTTTGGATCGCGCCCGTGATCTGGAAGCTCGCTTTCACGGGGAATGTCGAGGCGGCGCTGGCAAAGGAATGCGCCTATGTCGAGCACAGCCTGAAGATCGAACGCCGTGCCGCCGATACGCTGCCGGAGCGCGTCCATCATATCTACGCGACGCTGCTATCGCGCGATGAGGCTGCGAATGGCCTGCGGTCCGACGAGCGGGCTTCGTATGACACACGTCAGAAGGACCTGCTGACCGAACTCGGCCGTCGCCTTGCTGAACTTGTTTCGCTCGACGCCGGCACGCTCGACAATGCCGAGCTTTTGCGCCGTTCGCGGCGCTGGCTGCGGGAAAACACGGACGGCACCGGAAGCCAGAAGCAGGTCCGAATGCTGGCGGATACAATCCAGCGCCTGCAGCGTGTCGGGCCGTGGGCGTCGGCCAATCCGCGCATCACGCAGGAGGAGATCGCCGAACATTTGAAGCGAATCCGCAACGATTATTGCAAGGGTACGCTGCGCGATACCATCAACCGTTTCGTGCCGCAGCCGGCAGGCCCGCGCCGCGCCTATGTCCGGGTACCGGAGCCGCTAGGCTTGCACGCCTATCAAGGCTCCGTCGAGGAGGCACTCGCCGAACTGCATGACCGCATGCAGGAGACCGTCACCAGGACGATGACGCAACTCGAGGCCGGCGGCGGCTTCATTTTCTATGCCAATCCCTTCTATCATCGTTAGCGGCGTGTTGGTCGGCGCAAGATGAAGGAGTGCGGCAAGCCTCATGGCGGTCTATGTCGATGCGGCGATCTGGAAATGGGTCGGCCACCGCTGGTGTCATCTGCTGGCAGACGACACCGACGAGCTGCATCGCTTTGCCGGGCAGCTCGGCATCAAGCGCTCGTCCTATCAAGGGCCACCGAAGACATCGGCACCGCATTATGACATAACCGGGTTCGAGCGCGACCGCGCAGTGCGGTTAGGCGCCATCGAATGCAGCCGCGAGGAGATCGTCGCCGTTTTCCGGCGTGTGCGGGTGCCGAAGGCGAAGATGCGGCGATGACACCGGTGCGCTGATCGCCGCACGCTGAACCACAAGACGCCACAACGCTTGCGTTTGTCGCGCTTCCCCTCTATATGCGCGCTCATTCCACACACGGACTTTGGTGTCTGCCCGGGAGAAATCCGGCTGAAACCTCCGGTGGCGTTCGAGGACAAAGTCCAAAAATGCCTGTGTCCGTGGAGGCTAACCGGAAAGGAAATAAGAATGGCTCTGCCTGATTTCAGCATGCGCCAGCTATTGGAAGCTGGCATTCACTTCGGCCACCAGACCCACCGCTGGAACCCGAAAATGGCGCCCTATATCTACGGCGCCCGCAACAACATCCACATCATCGACCTCTCGCAGACGGTGCCTTTGCTGCACCAGGCGCTGAAGCAGGTTTCCGACACTGTCGCCAAGGGCGGCCGCGTGCTGTTTGTCGGCACCAAGCGCCAGGCCTCCGACATCGTCGCCGATGCCGCGCAGCGCTCGGCCCAGTACTATGTCAACTCGCGCTGGCTCGGCGGCATGCTGACCAACTGGAAGACGATCTCGAATTCCATCCAGCGCCTGCGCAAGCTCGACGAAATGCTGGCCGGCGAGGCTCAGGGCCTGACCAAGAAGGAGCGCCTCAACCTCGACCGCGAGCGTGAGAAGCTCGACAAGGCGCTGGGCGGCATCAAGGATATGGGTTCGACGCCCGATTTGATGTTCGTGATCGACACCAACAAGGAAGCGATCGCCATTCTCGAGGCCAAGCGTCTCGGCATCCCGGTCGTTGCCATCATCGATTCCAACTGCGACCCGGACAAGATCGACTTCCCGATCCCCGGCAACGACGACGCGGCCCGCGCCATCCAGCTGTATTGCGATCTGATCGCCAAGGCAGCTATCGACGGCATCGCCCGTCAGCAGGGCGCGCTCGGTGTCGATATCGGCGCATCGGTCGAGGCTCCGGTCGAGCCGGCGCTCGATCAGACCCCGGCCGCCGAGAGCCCGGCAGCCCAGACGCCGGAAGCATAGTAGCGAAGGCCGGCTGCGGCCTTCATCTTTCCAATATGTTGGCGCGGTAAGCGCTACCGGCACCAGGCGCATCATCGAAAATCGATGGTGCGTCGGTGCATTTAGACAAAGAGGCGACAATGAGCATTTCGGCTGCACAGGTCAAAGAACTCCGCGACTTGACCGGCGCGGGCATGATGGACTGCAAGGCGGCGTTGAACGAGACCAACGGCAATATGGAAGAAGCCATCGACTGGCTGCGCAAGAAGGGCATTTCCAAGGCCGACAAGAAGGCTGGCCGTACCGCTGCCGAAGGCCTGATCGGCGTCGATTCCGGCGTCCGCGAGGCAGCGATCGTCGAGGTCAATTCCGAGACGGACTTCGTTGCGCGCAATGCTGCGTTCCAGGAGATCGTCGCCAATGTCGCGAAGGTCGCGCTTGCCTATGGCGGCAAGACCGATGCCGTTGCCGCCGCTCCCTATCCGGGCTCGGGCAAGTCCGTCACCGAGACCATCAAGGACGCCGTCGGCACCATCGGCGAGAATCTGGGCTTCCGCCGCTCGGCCAAGCTCACCGTCGAGCACGGCGCTGTCGCAACCTACGTTCACAATGCGGTCGCCGACGGCCTTGGCAAGCTCGGCGTGCTGGTGGCCATCGAGACGACAGGCAACGCGCATGCCGCCAACGCCTTCGCCCGTCAGGTTGCCATGCATGTCGCTGCCACCAATCCGATGGCCTTGACTACCGAAGAGCTCGATCCGGCCGCGGTGGAACGCGAGAAGGCGATCTTCGCCGACCAGGCGCGCCAGTCCGGCAAGCCGGAAGCGATCATCGAGAAGATGGTCGAAGGCCGTTTGCGCAAGTTCTATGAAGAGGTCGTGCTGCTCAAGCAGGCTTTCGTGCTCAATCCCGACATTACCGTCGAGAAGGCGCTGAAGGATGCCGAAAGCGAAATCGGCGCGCCAGCCAAAATCGCTGCCTATCTGCGCTTTGCGCTCGGTGAGGGCATCGAGAAGGAAGAGACCGATTTCGCGGCGGAAGTCGCGGCAGCGGTCAAGAAGCAACTATTCGTTTGAAAGGCTTTTTCGGCCGGGTATCCGCGAGGATGCCCGGCCGATTTCTTGCGCGGTGTCGATGAAGGTGCGGAGCTTCGGGGCCATCGCGGCGCGGCGCGGGAAATAGAGGAACAGTCCCGGTTCCTCGATCGATGCCTCGCCAAGGACTTCGACCAGCCGGCCTGCCTCGATGTCGGGCTTGACAAGCGGCTCGAACAGATAGGCGAGGCCGATGCCGGCAAGCGCCATTTCCCTTGCCGACAGCGGATCGCTGACGACCACGCTGCCGCGTGTCTCGACGCTGATATCCTTGCCATGGTCTGACAGATCCCACCGATAGAGCGCATGTGATCGCAACAGCCGATAGCCGATGCAGTTGCAGGCAGAGAGATCAGCAATTGTTCGCGGCTTTCCGTGGCGGCCGACATAGGCCGGAGAGGCGACAATGGTCGTCCGGAACGGCTGAGTCAGCCGCACCGTCACCATATCCTCGGCGATCATCTCGCCCAGCCGGATGCCGGCGTCGAAACCCTCGCCGACGATATCGCTCAGACGTTCGTCGGTGACGATCTCCACGGTCACGTCAGGGTAGCGTTCCGCCATCGCCGTCAGGATGGGCATCAGCGCCAGAGGCAGTGCCAAACGCGGCGCATTGATCCTGAGCAGTCCGCTTGCCCGGCCTTTGACAGAGCGGATGCGTTCGATTCGGTCGGCAATGTCTTCCAGCGCGGGCTCCGCCGCAGCGACAAGCGCGGTACCAGCCTCGGTCAGCGAGACGCTGCGCGTGGTGCGGGCAAACAACGGCTGGCCGATCCGCTCCTCTACCAGCCGCACCGCATGGCTGACCGCTGACGGGCTCATGCCGAGCTCGGCGGCCGCCGACGCGAAGCCGGCACGCCGCGCGACGGCAACGATTATAGGTAGGTGGCTAAGCAGATCGCGGTCCATTCATGCATGATATCGCATAGTGCATGCGGATAATGCA
This sequence comes from Mesorhizobium sp. M0751, assembly GCF_040320265.1. NCBI lineage: Bacteria > Pseudomonadati > Pseudomonadota > Alphaproteobacteria > Hyphomicrobiales > Phyllobacteriaceae > Mesorhizobium > Mesorhizobium sp. M0751. Next base: position 32,311 of record NZ_JAMYPH010000006.1, on the reverse strand, counting down.
ATCTTATCCGCAGGGAAAGGAGGGCGCATCTTTGACCGCATCACACGGCAATCGCCGAGCAGCCAAGGAGGACGTCTAATGACCGACCTCGATTCCGAACAAACCCGTAATCTCGAGACCGTGCGTAAATTCTTTGATCTGATGCATCGCAAGGACATTGAGGCATGGGGCGACCTTTGGTCTGAAGATGGCCGTATCCTTGTCTTCAACCCGCCGGCAGGATTTGGAAACAGCATCGATGGCAAGGCCGCGATCCTGGCGGCCTTCCGAGGCCTCTTCGGTAATTTCGAATCCTTCGATTCGCAGCTGACAGCCATCTATCCGGCAGCGGATTCGGACGCGATCGTCGTTGAGTACAATTACCGCGCGATGCTGATCGGCGGCACTGAATACACCAACAGCAATATCGCGATTTTCCGCTTCAAGAGCGGTCTGATCAGCGCCTACCACGACTATTTCGATCCGCGCCGGTTCCAGGTGGTGATCGATGCGCTGGCCAAGGCCTGACTGCGTATCCCAGGCAAGACCTCACTCCCGCTTTTCAAACTTCAGGAGAAATCCATGACCATGTCCTACTACACGCTCGGCAACAGCGGGCTGCGTGTCACCCGCCTGGCGCTCGGCACCATGACGTTCGGCACTGAATGGGGCTGGGGCGCGGAAAAGGAAACCGCGCGCACCTTGGTTGATGCCTATGTCGAAGGCGGTGGCAATTTCTTCGATACAGCAGATCTCTATACCGGTGGCACGGCTGAAACCTGGCTCGGCGAATTCATCGCCGAGCGTGGGCTGCGCGACAAGGCGGTGATCAGTACCAAATTCACCTACAACGCCGAACCGGGCAACCCGAACGCCGGGGGCAACGGCCGCAAGAACATCCTGCGGGCTGTAGACGGTTCGCTGAAGCGGCTCGGCACCGACTACATCGACCTCTACATCCTCCATACCTGGGACAGGCTGACACCACCGGAGGAGGTGATGCGGACGCTGGACGATCTGGTGCGCGCCGGAAAGATCCGGCATGTCGGTCTGTCCGACGTGCCGGCCTGGTACGCAAGCCGGGCGCAGGCGGTCGCCGAGCAGCGCGGCTATGAACCGGTTTCGGCGCTTCAGCTCGAATATTCGCTGGCCGAGCGCAACATCGAGCACGAGTTCGTGCCGTTCGGCACGCGCTATGGCGCCGGAATCATGGTCTGGAGTCCATTGGCCAGCGGCCTGCTCAGCGGAAAATACCGTTTCGATACAATCGTCAAGGATGGTGGCCGGCTGGAGACAATGCGTGGTTCGCCCAATCCCGGTTTCCAGAAATTCACCGACCGCAACTGGCAAATCGTCGCTGAACTGGAGACGGTTGCCGGCCAGCTCGGCCGCAGCATGGCCCAGGTCGCCCTGAACTGGACGGCAAACAGGCCAGGCATTGCGTCCGTCATCGTCGGCGCCACCAGGCTTAACCAGCTCAAGGACAATCTCGGCGCGCTTGATTTCGATATTCCCGAAGATCTTCGGGCACGGCTCGATGAGGTGAGCCGGCCGGTCACGCCCTTTCCGTATTCGTTCTTCGGCCCTGAAATACAAGGCGGCCTGACCGGTGGGCAGGCGGTGGGCGGTAAGCCGGCAAGTTATCTGCCGGACCTGCTCATGCAAGGCACTTTTGCCGGCGTGAGCTGACGGTTATCCCGGTCGACGATCTCAACTTTCCGGCTCGGGGGCCGCGTGACAGCGCGGCGCCCTTCGTGTATCGGAACGCCCAGTGTTTCGGGGCGCACCGAAACGCGTCACACGCACGATGACGAGGACCAGATGACGGTGAAGCCCCTCTACCGACGTGTCTTGCTGAAAGCATCGGGCGAAGCGTTGATGGGCGAGCAGCATTTCGGCATCGACGTATCGGTGGTCGACCGCATCGCCGCCGACATCGCCGAGGCCCGCGCACTGGGCATCGAAGTCGGTGTCGTCATCGGCGGCGGCAACATCTTCCGTGGCGTCGCGGTTGCCTCGAAGGGCGGCGACCGCGTTACCGGCGACCATATGGGCATGCTAGCCACTGTCATCAACTCGCTGGCGCTGCGCACCTCGCTCAACAAGATCGGCGTCGACGCCGTTGTGCTGTCGGCGATCGCCATGCCCGAGCTTTGCGAAAGTTTTTCGCAGCGTCAGGCGACCGCCTACATGAACCAGGGCAAGGTCGTTATCTTCGCCGGCGGCACCGGCAATCCGTTCTTCACCACCGATTCGGCTGCAGCCCTTCGCGCCGCCGAGATCGGGGCCGATGCTCTGTTCAAGGGCACCCAGGTCGACGGTGTCTATTCGGCTGATCCCAAGAAGGACCCGCACGCGACACGTTTCGAGCGGATCAGCCATGACGAAGTCATCAAACGCGGGCTTTCGATCATGGATACGGCGGCGATTGCACTTGCGCGCGAAAACAACATTCCGATAATCGTCTATTCGATCCACGAGAAGGGTGGTTTCGGCGATATCCTGAGGGGCGGCGGCCGTTGCACGGTTGTCGCAGACGATTGACCGAACCATGAACCCGAAAGGGACCGGTTGCGGATGAGGCTCGAACAGGGCCTAAGCAGTGAACCCGGGTTAACGGGTCGAGGAGACGATGATGAGTGGCGAATACGACGATCTCAAACGGCGCATGGACGGGGCGATCGCCGCGTTCAAGCATGATCTGGCTTCGCTGCGCACCGGCCGTGCGTCGAGCAACCTGCTCGATGCCGTCCAGGTGCAGGCCTATGGCACCACCATGCCGATCAACCAGGTGGCAACAGTGTCGGTGCCGGAACCGCGCATGATTTCGGTTTCGGTCTGGGACAAGTCGATGGTCAGCGCAGTTGACCGCGCCATCCGTGAAGCCAATCTCGGCTTCAATCCTATCGTCGACGGTACCAATCTCAGGATTCCGCTGCCCGAGCTCAACGAACAGCGCCGCAAGGAGCTGGTCAAGATCTCGCACGGTTATGCCGAGAATGCCCGCGTCGCCGCACGCCACGTTCGTCGGGACGGCATGGACTTTCTGAAAAAGGCGGAAAAGGACGGCGACATCAGTGAGGACGACCATCGCAAACGGGCCGACCAGGTTCAGAAACTGACCGACGAGACAATCAGCACCATCGACCACCTGCTTTCCGACAAGGAAGCGGAAATCATGCAGGTCTAGGGTCTGGCCACGCCTGGCCCGGAAGCGAGAATATGGCAACGCCCGCGCATGTCGCGATCATCATGGACGGAAACGGACGCTGGGCCAAGGCGCGCGGCTTGCCGCGGCTGGCCGGTCACCGCGCCGGCGTCGAGGCGCTGCGCAAGACAGTGCGGGCCGCCCCCGGCCTCGGCATCTCCTTCCTGACCGTCTACGCTTTTTCGTCGGAAAACTGGTCACGGCCGAAATCCGAAGTCAGCGACCTCATGGGCCTGCTGAAGCTTTTCATCCGACGTGACCTCGCCGAGCTGCACCAGAGTGGGGTGCGGATCAGGGTCATCGGTGACAGGGCAGGGCTGCAGCCCGACATAAGGGGCCTGCTCGAGGAAGCCGAAACGCTCACTCTCCGCAACGAGGCGCTGACACTGGTCATTGCCTTCAATTACGGCGGGCGCGATGAGATCGTGCGCACCGCGCGCAAGCTCGCAGCGGCGGTGGCGCGCGGTGAGATGGAGAGCGAGGCGATCACGGCCGATTCCTTTGCCAGCTCGCTCGATACAGAGGGCATTCCGGACCCGGAACTGGTCATCCGCACCAGCGGCGAGCTTCGGCTGTCCAACTTCCTGTTATGGCAGGCCGCCTATAGCGAACTCGTTTTCCTGCCTTGCTACTGGCCCGACTTCAGTCGCGAGCACCTGTCCGACGCACTGCGCGATTTCGCCGGCCGCGAGCGCCGCTTCGGCGGACTTGCCGCCCAAGATGTCGCCTCAGGCTGAGGAATGAGCAACCTCCAACTCCGGGTCATTTCGGCGGTCGTGCTTGGCATCGTCACGCTTGCCCTGACCTGGCTCGGCGGACTGTCCTTCCGGTTGCTTTGCGCCGCCATGGCGGCGGTGATCTTTTACGAGTGGACGCGGATGAGCCGCCCCGTTGCCCCGGCAGGTGCTAGTGCTACGGCAGGTCTCGGCTTTCTGCCGGAGGCGCTGATCGTGGTCTTTATTGGTGCCCTCGTCGCCGGCCTGCCTGCATCTTTGCTGCTGCCGCTCGTCGCGGCTCTGGTGGCTATCACTGCCGTCGCTTCCTCCATGCGCAGGGCAGGACCGTGGGAAGCATCCGGCCTTGCCTATGCGGCCGTGTCCGGCTTGTCGCTGGCCTTCTTGCGTGACGGCGACCATTCAGGGCTGCTGGCCATTCTGTTCCTATTCGCCGTGGTTTGGGCGACCGATATCTTTGCCTATTTCGTCGGCCGCTCCGTCGGCGGCCCAAGGCTGGCGCCGTCGATCTCGCCGGGCAAGACGCGGAGCGGGGCGCTCGGTGGGGTGGTCGGCGGCGTAGTGGCCGGGCTGCTTCTGGCCGCCGTAGCCGGAACGGGCAACCTCGTCGTGCTTGGCGTGGTCGCACTGGTGCTTTCGATCGTCGCTCAGGCCGGCGACCTGTTCGAATCATGGGTCAAGCGACGCCACGGCCGTAAAGATTCCGGCACGCTGATACCCGGCCATGGCGGCATCATGGATCGGGTCGACGGGCTTGTCGCGGCGGCTTTCGCCCTATACGTCATCGGCTGGATTTCCGCGACCGCCGATCATCCGGCACAGGGGCTGTTTCCGGTTTGAGCGGCATCGTCGGTGGGCCGGCGCGGGGCTGCGCCATGGATTCGCCTGGATTGATGTCACAGTCGCGGCGTGATCTGTGCCGTGAATGAATTTGAGGGCATGAGTTGAACGAGATTCTTCACGCGGTTTTCAGCACAGAGGGCTTTGTCCTCGGCACGCTGGTGCCTTTCCTGTTCGTGCTGACCGTGGTCGTTTTCGTCCACGAAATGGGCCACTACCTCGTCGGCCGCTGGTGCGGTATCGGCGCAAAAGCCTTTTCGATCGGTTTCGGCCCTGAGATCATAGGCTTCAACGACAGCCGCGGCACGCGCTGGAAGCTTTGCGCCATACCGCTTGGCGGCTACGTCAAGTTCGTCGGCGACATGAACGCGACGTCGAGCCAGCCCAGCTCGGAGGAGATCGAGGCGCTTAGCGACGAGGAACGCAAGGTCGCCTTCCACACGCAGCCGATCTGGAAGCGTGCGGCGACCGTCGTGGCGGGGCCGCTGTTCAACTTCCTGCTGACGATCGCCGTCTTTGCCGTGCTGTTTTCCGTCCATGGCCGGCCCGTGCTGGAGCCGATGGTGGCCGAGGTCACCGTCGGCAGTCCGGCCGCCGCGGCCGGCATCATGCCCGGCGACCGATTCGTCAGCGTCGACGGCAGCAAGGTCGAGACCTTTGCCGACGTCCAGCGTCTGGTCTCTGGCCGCGCCGGCGACAGCATCACCTTCGTCATGCTCCGCGGCGGCAAGGAAATCACCGTCACGGCGACGCCGCGCTTGATGGAACAACAAGACGCGCTGGGCAACAAGGTCCAGGTGGCCGTGATCGGCGTCGTCAATAATAAGGAACTCGGCCAGCCGCGGCTGATCACCTACAGTCCGGCCGGGGCGGTCGGGGCAGCGGTCCAGGAAACCGGGCACGTCATCCAGCGCACCGGCCAGTTCCTGCAACGTTTCGTTGTCGGTCGCGAGGACAAGTGCCAGCTGGGCGGCCCCATCAAGATCGCCAAGATGTCGGGTCAGGCGGCAAAGCTCGGCTTTGAATGGCTCGTGCAGCTTGTTGCATTCCTGTCAGTCGGGATAGGGATTCTGAACCTATTGCCGATTCCCCCCCTCGACGGAGGGCATCTTCTGTTCTACGGCGTGGAGGCTGTCATCCGGCGGCCGGTGTCCGAACGGATGATGGAAATGGCTTACCGAAGCGGCCTCATATTGGTGCTCGGCTTCATGGGCTTTGTTTTCTGGAACGATCTGTTTGGGTGCTGAAATCATGAAGGAATTTGGCTTCGGCACAAGCAATGTTGAGACGCCGTTTACCATGCGTGGGGATATGCGTGACGCGAAAGCCACGCCGCAGGGTTAAGTAAATACAAATTAACCAGAAGCCTTGCGTGTAGGGAAAATCCGGTTAATACGGTAGGGGAAATTACCGCACGTCCGGTTTTCTCGCCGTGGGGACTTCGAGAAAAGGTACAAAAGCCCGATGAAGGCAGCATCCAAGTTTCTGAGCGCCGCGTCCGCGGTGGCTATGTCCGCCGCTCTGGTTGTACCAGGCGCGCTCGCAGTGCAGTTCGTTGCCACATCGGCCGCCGAGGCGGCTGTCGTCTCCAGAGTCGAAGTCACCGGCAATCAGCGCGTCGACGCGGACACCATCCGCAATTACGTGACGATCAAACCCGGCAAGGCGTTTTCAAGTTCGGATATCGACGATGCGGTCAAGGCGTTGTTTGGCACCGGGCTGTTTTCGGACGTGCAGATCAACCAGGTCGGATCGACGCTGGTCATCAAGGTTTCTGAATACCAGGTCGTCAACCAGGTCCTGTTCCAGGGCAACAAGAAGCTCAAGGACAACGCGCTTGAAGCCGCGGTGCAATTGAAGCCGCGCGGCACCTTCTCGCAACAGCAGCTCGACGCCGATGTCGAGGCGGTCAAGGCCGCATACCGGCGTATCGGCCGCGACGATGCCGCCGTGACCACCCAAATCATGGATCTCGGCGACAACCGCGTAAACGTGGTCTTCAACATCAACGAAGGCGGCCGCACCCAGATCGCAGCGATCAATTTCGTCGGCAACAGTGCCTATTCGAGCCGCCGGCTGTCGGACATCATCTCCACCAAACGCTCGTCCTTCCTTTCGTTCGTGCTGCGCGACGACGTCTATGACGAGGACAAGCTGCGCGCCGACCAGGAGCTGCTGCGCCGCTTCTATTACAATCACGGCTATGCCGACTTCCAGGTCGTCTCGGCTGTCGGCGAACTCGACGACACAACCAACAAATACACCGTCACCATCACGGTGCAGGAGGGCGAGCGTTATACGTTCGGGGATGTCAGCGTCGAAAGCACGATCCCCGAGGTCGACAGCAAGTCGCTTGAATCGGTGGTCGAGACCCACAAGGGCGATGTCTACAACGCCAAAAACGTCGAGGACACGATCATTGCGCTGACCGAGAAGGTGGCTGGATCCGGCTATGCCTTCGCCCAGGTGACGCCGCGTGGCGACCGCAACTTCGAGAACCACACGATCTCGGTCGTCTATACGGTCGACCAGGGTACCAAGGCCTATATCGAGCGCATCGAGATTCGCGGCAACGATCGGACGCGCGACTACGTCATTCGCCGCGAGTTCGATGTCAGCGAAGGCGACGCTTTCAATCAGGTCCTCATCCAGCGCGCGAAGAGGCGGCTGGAAGCGCTCGATTATTTTGAGAAAGTCGAAATTTCCACCGTTCCGGGCTCTGAGCCGGACCAGGTTGTGCTGGTGGTCGACGTGGTCGAGAAATCGACCGGTGAGTTCACCGTCGGCGCCGGTTATTCGAGCGGCGGTGAAACGTCAGGTCCGTCCGTCGAAGGCTCCATCAGTGAGCGCAACTTCCTCGGTCGCGGCCAATTCATCAAGGTGGCGGCGGGCGGTGGCAAGAACTCGCGCGACTACAGCTTCTCTTTCACCGAACCCTATTTCCTCGGACGCCGCATCGCGGCTGGCTTCGACATCTACAAGCAGAGCCGAAACTACGACCATTACGACAGCGACACGACAGGCGCGACCGTTCGCTTCGGCCTGCCAATCACAGACAACATTTCGACGCAGCTAGCGTACAACATCTCGCAAGAGAAGTACAAGTTCGACGAGGGCTGCGTTCCCGTTATCAATGGTGGCACCTGCGACGTCTCCCAGGCGATCGTAAACGGCGTTAACGAGAGCCCATGGCTCAAGTCTTCGGTCAGTCTCGGTCTGATCTACAATACGATCGACGACATGAAGAACCCGCATGACGGCATTTATGCCAATGTCGGCACGGAAGTGGCTGGCCTCGGCGGCGACGCCAAGTTCATCAAGGTTACAGCGCGCGGCAGCATCTATCAGACGCTGTCCGAACAATTGGATCTGGTGGGCCTCATTTCGGGCGGCGCCGGCCATGTGCAAGGGTATGGCAATGGCGATCTGCGCGTCTTCGACCATTTCCAGAGCAGCGATCGTATGATCCGCGGTTTCGAATACGGCGGCATCGGCCCGGTTGCTTCGGACAACAGCAATGACCATCTCGGCGGCACCACCTACTTCAATGCCTCGGCGGAAGCGCAGTTCCCGCTGCCGGTCATCCCCGAAAGCTTCGGTTTGCGCGGCGCTGTGTTCGCCGATGCGGCAACGCTCTACGGCAGCAAAATCGCAAGTGGCCTTGTCAATTCTTCGACAACCGGCATGGAATGGCGCGCTTCCGTCGGTGTCGGTGTGATGTGGGCATCGCCTTTCGGGCCGATCCGCATCGACTATGCGATCCCGGTCAAGAAGGAAAAGACCGACGACGTGCAGGAATTCAACTTCGGCATATCGACCCGCTTCTGATGTGCGGGCAATGATGCTTCCGGCTCGTTTGGATCCGGATGGCAGTGATCCGACACTACAGCGCAGCGCGTCCTATCGGACGCGCAAAGGACGTTGTAGTACATTGATTTGCGCATGATCCTTTCCGAGGGTCGATTTCCGATTTCGGGATCATGCGCTAGCTGGATATTGCTTCTGGAATGACCGATCCGGTGTTCTTCGCGCCCTCACGCCGGTATACGGCCGGCGAAGTCGCGAATCTGACCGGCTCGACGCTTGTCGATTCCGGTCTCTCCGATGTATCGATCGAAGCTCTGGCGCCCGCCAACGAAGGCGGCGAGAACGCCCTTGTCTTCGTCGACGGCAGGCGCAATTTCGCCCTGATGCAGGCACTGCGGGCGGCGGCGGTTCTCTGCCCTGCCGAATTTGCCGGCAAGGCGCCGGCGGGCATCGCGGTGCTGGTGCATCCGCGCCCGCAGCAGGCTTTCGCAATGGTCGGGCGTCTGCTTTTCCCCGCGGCTGCGACGCCTGGACCGATGACCGGCGAAACCGGTATCTCGCCGCACGCCCATATCGATGCGACCGCCCATGTCGAGGCCGGTGCGATCATCGAAGCAGGTGCGGTCATCGGACCGCGCGCTGCCATCGGCAGCGGGACCGTCATTGCCCCGCATGCGGTCATCGGTCCATCCTCGCAGATCGGCCGCGACGGCTATGTCGGTCCAGGAGCCAGCGTGCAATATGCGTTGATTGGCAATCGCGTCATCATCCATGGCGGTGCCAGGATCGGGCAGGATGGCTTCGGTTTCGTGGCCGGCGCCAAAGGTCCGGAGCGGGTTCCGCAGATCGGCCGCGTCATCATCCAGGACGACGTCGAGATCGGGTCGAATACGACCGTCGATCGCGGCGCCATGTCCGACACGATCATCGGCCAGGGTACCAAGATCGACAATCTGGTACAGATCGCCCACAACGTTCGCATCGGCCGCAATTGCATAATAGCCGGGCTTTCGGGTATTTCCGGTTCCGTGACGGTAGGCGACAACGTCACCATGGGTGGCGGTGTCGGCCTTGCGGATCATTTGACCATAGGGTCCGGGGCCAAGCTTGCGGCAAGAAGCGGGTTTATGAGCAATGTGCCTGCCGGTGAGATTTGGGGAGGATATCCGGCGCAGCCGATGGCGGAAGCCATGCGCGAGATAGCGGCCTTGCGCAGACTTGCACGGACGCGCAAACAGGGTGAGGGGGGAAATGGCTGACATCGCAGCGGCGACGCTCGAAGCGGTTGACATAATGCGGCTGATGAAGCTCCTGCCGCACCGCTATCCGTTCTTGATGATCGACCGCATTGTCGACATAGATGGCGACGAATCCGCCATCGGCATCAAGAACGTCACCATAAACGAGCCGCATTTCCAAGGTCATTTCCCCGACCAGCCGGTCATGCCCGGCGTGCTGATCATCGAGGCGATGGCGCAGACGGCCGGCGCCATCTGCATCCGCAGCCTTGGTACGGAAAAGCCGTCGCTGGTTTATTTCCTGACCATCGACAATGCCAAGTTCCGCAAGCCGGTCGTTCCAGGCGACCAGTTGAAAATTCATGTGAAGAAAATCAAGAAACGCGGCAATCTTCTCAAATTCGCTTGCGAGGCCCTCGTCGATGGCGCCAAGGCGGCGGAAGCCGAGATCTCGGCGATGATGGTCGCAAGCGGCTGACAAACGAATGCTAATGAAAATCCAGACAGTCATCCATCCATCGTCGGTCATCGAGCCAGGCGCCCAAATCGGCGAAGGCGCCCGCATCGGGCCCTTCTGTCACGTCGGCCCCGACGCCGTGATCGGCGACCGCGTCGAACTGGTCAGCCATGTCTCGGTGATTGGCGCGACCACCATCGGTGCATCGACCAAGGTCTATCCGATGGCGATACTGGGCGGGCCGCCGCAGAACACCAAGCACAAGGGCGGCCGGACCACGCTGGTGATCGGCGAGAATTGCACGATCCGCGAAGGCGTCACCATGCATGTCGGCACCGATTCCAGCCGCGGCGAGACGACGATCGGCGACAACGGCAATTTCCTTGCCTATGCCCACATTGCCCATGACTGCGTGGTCGGCAAGAACGCCACCTTCGCCAATCAAGCGACGTTAGGCGGGCATTGCGAAGTCGGTGACAATGTCTACATCGGCGGACTTACCGCGGTTCATCAGTTTGTCCGCATCGGCGATAACGCCTTCCTCGGCGGTTGCTCGGCGATCGTCGGCGACGTCATTCCTTACGCGATCGCCGTTGGCAACCGTGCCAGCCTTCGCGGCCTCAACATCATTGGCCTGAAGCGCGCCGGCCTGCCGCGTTCGGAGATCCACTTGCTGCGCAAAGCCTACAAGACGATCTTCGATCGCTCCCGGACCGTCGGCGAAAACATCGAATTCGCGAAGGCGGAATTCGCCTCGTCGCCGACTGCCATGAAGATCGTCGACTTCATCGCCGGTCGCGGCAAGCGGCACTACGCCGTGCCATCGCTCAAGGGTAGCGACGGCGACGATACCGATGATGAAGACTGAGGGCAGATGACGAAGATTGAGGCTGCCGGAAAGGGCCTTGATCTCGCGCCAGATGCCAAGGTCGGCATCATCGCCGGCGGCGGCAGCCTCCCGGTCGAAATTGCCCGAGCGCTCGCCCGGCAAGGCAAATCGCCCTTCGTCGTGATGGCGGCCGGCGAGGTCGATCGCATAGCCGATTTCGAGCCCTATGAGCAGGCAACCTTGAGGCTGGAAGACGTCGGCTCGCTGCTGCCAATCCTTAAGCGGCATCACGTTACGCATCTCGTAACCGCGGGTCATATCACGCGCCGCCCCAGGCTGAGCGCCATGCGCCTCAATTTGGGCCTGCTCGCGTGGCTACCCAGCCTCTTCGTCGGTGTAACCCGGGGGGACGATACCGTGCTGAAACTGTTCGTGCGCAGGATCGAGCGCAGCGGCATCAAGGTCGTCGGCGCTCACGAGATCGTGCCGGAACTGGTCGCCGCCGAAGGCCTGCTGACCAAGGCGGCGCCACGCAAATCCGACTGGCGCGACATCGAGGCGGCGCACGCGGCGGCAAAAGCCATCGGCGCGCTGGATATCGGCCAAGCGGCTGTTGCGGTCGGCGGCCGCGCTATTGCCTTGGAAGGCGTCGAAGGCACCGACGGGCTGCTCGAGCGGACAAGGGAGTTGCGCGGGCACGGCAGGCTGGCCGGCAGGACGCGCGGTGTCCTGGTCAAATGCGCCAAGCCCGGTCAGGAACTGCGTGCCGATCTGCCCTCCATCGGCCCGCTGACCGTCGATGCGGCGCATGCCGCCGGACTGGCCGGCATTGCCGTCGAAGCCGGTCGCTCGCTGGTGCTCGAAGGTCCCGCCACGATCCGGCGTGCCAATGCGCTCGGCCTGTTCGTGATCGGGCTACCTGCTGCGGAGCCGGCGCATGGCGAATGAGCGGCCGTTGAAGATAGCCGTCGTCGCCGGCGAGGAGTCCGGCGACCTGCTTGGCGCCGACCTTGTGCAGGCATTAAAGCGCATGACCGGGCGCGACGTTCGGCTCGTAGGCATCGGCGGCCGCCATTTGCAGGCGCTCGGGCTGGCGCCATTGTTCGACGGCAGCGAGATCGCACTGATGGGGCTTAGTGCCATCCTGCGCGACCTGCCGCGCCTGATGCGGCGGATCGGCCAGACGGGAAACGCGATTGCCGGTGAAAAGCCCGATTGCCTTGTCACCATCGACAGTCCGGATTTCTCGCTGCGCGTCGCCAAGAACGTGCGTGCCGCCGATCCGACCATCCCGATCGTCCACTATGTCTGCCCGAGCGTGTGGGCTTGGCGACCGGGCAGGGCGGCGGCGATGAAGCCATATGTCGATCACATCCTTTGCATCCTGCCATTCGAGGTGAAGGAACTCGCTCGCCTGGGCGGGCCGCCCGGCACCTATGTCGGGCATCGCCTTGCACACGATCCGGGCATAGTCAGTGCCGCCAGGGCGCAGGCGCAGCCGCGCAACCTCTCCGCTGACCGTGTGAAAACGTTGCTTGTATTGCCCGGTTCGCGTCGTGGTGAGGTGCGGCGCCTGGTTGGGCCGTTCGGCGAAACGGTGTCGATCCTGCGGACGCGCGGACACCGCCTGCGCCTGCTGTTGCCAACGGTGCCGCACGTCGCCGACCTGGTCAGGTCCTCGGTCGCGAGCTGGGACGAGAAGCCGGAGATCATCCTTGATGCCGAACGCAAATGGCAGGCCTTCGGCAAGGCCGATGCGGCGCTGATCGCGTCTGGGACGGTATCGCTGGAACTGGCACTGGCGGGTGTGCCGATGATCTCCTGCTACCGGCTCGATCCAGTCATGCGCATGGCGCAGCCGCTGATCAAAGTATGGAGCGCAGCCTTGCCCAATCTCATTGCCGACCGGCCAGTTGTGCCGGAACACTACAATCAATATGTGCGGCCGCATTATCTGGCGCGGCAGCTGGAAGCGCTGTTCTCCGATACCGCCTACCGCACCTGGCAGAAGCACGGTTTTGCCGACATTGCCGGGCGTATGGCAACCGCCAAGCCGTCAGGCGAGATTGCCGCGGGGGTGGTGATGGGCACGGTGAGGAAGTGAGTGAATAGTGAATGGTGAATAGTGGTTTCTATGGACAGGGAGCGACGCTTTGCTACTCCCATTCACCATTCACCATTCACCATTCACCATTCACCATTCACCATCTTCACCGCTTCGCGATCGGCACGTAATCCCGTTCCGGCGCGCCGGTATAGAGCTGGCGCGGGCGACCGATCTTCTGGTGCGGGTCCTCGATCATCTCCTTCCACTGCGCGATCCAACCGACGGTGCGGGCGACCGCGAACAGCACCGTGAACATGGTGGTGGGGAAGCCCAGCGCCTTCAGTGTGATGCCGGAATAGAAATCGACGTTCGGATAGAGCTTCTTCTCGATGAAATAGGAATCGGTCAGCGCGATTTTTTCCAGCTCCATGGCGATGTCGAGCAACGGATCGTCCTTGATGCCGAGCTCGCCCAGGACCTCGTGCGCGGTCTTCTGCATGATCTTGGCGCGCGGATCGTAGTTCTTATAAACGCGGTGGCCAAATCCCATCAATCGGAACGGATCGTTCTTATCCTTGGCGCGCGCAATGAATTCCGGGATGTGATCGACATGGCCGATCTCGCCCAGCATGTTTAGGGCTGCCTCGTTGGCGCCGCCATGTGCGGGACCCCACAGGCAGGCGATGCCGGCAGCGATACAGGCAAAGGGATTGGCGCCCGACGAGCCGGCCAGGCGGACGGTCGAAGTCGAGGCGTTCTGTTCGTGATCGGCGTGCAGGATGAAGATGCGCTCCATCGCGCGCGCCAGCACCGGATTGATCTTGTATTCCTCGCAAGGCACGGCGAAGCACATATGCAGGAAGTTGGCTGCGAAATTCAGCTCGTTCTTCGGATAAATGAATGGCTGGCCGATGTGGTATTTATAGGCCATCGCCGCGATCGTCGGCATCTTGGCGATCAGCCGCATTGAGGCGACCATGCGTTGATAAGGGTCCGAGATGTCGGTGGAATCGTGATAGAAGGCCGACAGCGCGCCGACCACGCCGCACATCACCGCCATCGGATGCGCATCACGGCGGAAGCCGGTGAAAAAGCGCGACATCTGCTCATGCACCATGGTGTGGCGCGTCACCCGGTAGTCGAAATCGTCCTTCTGCGCCTTGGTCGGTAGTTCACCATAGAGCAAGAGATAGCAGACTTCGAGGAAGTCGCCGTGCTCGGCCAATTGGTCGATCGGGTAACCGCGGTGCAAAAGAATGCCGGCATCGCCATCGATGAAGGTGATTTCCGATTCGCAGCTTGCCGTCGACGTAAAGCCGGGATCGTAGGTAAAGACGCCGGCAGTGTTGTAGAGCGAACCAATGTCGATGACGTCAGGTCCTACCGAACCACTTCGTATCTTGAATTCATGGGTTTTGCCGCCGAGTTCCAGCTTTGCCGTCGATGCCTGGGTTTTGCCGCCAAATTCCATTTTTGTCGCAGGTTCGGTCATAGCAAACTCCTTTTTGTTTCCTCAGGCCGGCAAAGGCAAAATATCTGAACCCAACACGTCAAAAGCATCGGAATACGCACATTTGCGCCCGCAATTGAATCTGCGCGCCAGATTAGGCCAAGACCCAATGTTGCACTGCGAAACACACCTTTCAATGCCAATCTTCTTGGGCCAGTTTGCTAATCGATTTGATCAGCGATCCGCGCCAGGCTTTCCTCGCGGCCAAGCACGGCAAGCACATCAAAGACACCTGGCGAGGTACTTTTGCCGGTGAGCGCGGCGCGCAAAGGTTGGGCCACGGCGCCGAGTTTATGGCCGCCGGACTGCGCATAGTCGCGGATCGCGGCCTCCGCTGAGGCGGCAGACCAGTCCGACACCGTGGCTAGTGCCGCATGAGCGCCCCGCAGGATCGCGCGCGCCTCACCGCTAAGCAGCGCCGCCGCCTTCTCGTCGACCGGCAGCGGCCGCTCGACGAACAGGAATGCAGCCCCTTCAACAAGTTCGACCAGCGTCTTGGCGCGCTCCTTCAGGCCCGGCAAAGCGGCAAGCAGTTGCGCTCTGCCTCTGTCGTCGAGGCGCGCGGCGATTGCCGGGCCGCCTTCGAGATAGGGCAGAGTGGCAATGAAGATGTCGAGCAGCGCCGCGTCGTTCATCCGGCGCATATGCACGCCATTAAGCGCCTCGAGTTTGGCGAAGTCGAAACGGGCGGCGCCCTTGTTGACGTCGCCAATGTCAAACCATGCAATCATGTCGGCTATCGACATGATTTCATCGTCGCCGTGGCTCCAGCCAAGCCTCGCAAGATAGTTGAGCAGCGCCTCCGGCAGGTAGCCCATGGCGCGATAGGCCTCGACGCCAAGCGCACCGTGCCGCTTCGACAGCTTGGCGCCGTCGGCACCGTGGATCAGCGGGATATGCGACATCGACGGCACCTCCCAGCCCATGGCCTGGTAAATTACGGTCTGGCGTGCGGCGTTGGTCAAATGATCGTCGCCGCGGATGATGTGGGTGATGCCCATGTCGTGATCGTCGACGACGACGGCATGCATGTAGGTTGGATTGCCGTCCGAACGCAGAATAATGAAATCGTCGAGATCCTTGTTGGGAAAGCGCACGTCGCCCTGGACGCGGTCATGTACCACCGTCTCGCCGTCTGTCGGCGCCTTGATGCGGATCGCCCCCTTGGCGCCGGGCGGCGCCTCCGACGGGTCGCGGTCGCGCCAGCGTCCGTCATAGCGGGGAGGCAGCCCCTTGGCCCGTGCGCTCTCGCGCATTTCTTCCAGCTCGGCAGGCGTCGCATAACAATAATAGGCCTTGCCCGTGCGAACGAGCTCCTCGGCGACCTCGCGATGGCGCGGCGCACGCTCGAACTGCGACACCGGCTCGCCGTCCCATGTCAGGCCAAGCCAGGAAAGCCCGTCGAGAATGGCCGCGGTTGCCGCATCGGTGGAGCGCTCACGGTCGGTGTCCTCGATGCGCAGCAGCATCGTGCCGCCTGTGTGCTTGGCATACAGCCAGTTGAACAGCGCCGTGCGCGCGCCGCCAATGTGCAGATAGCCGGTGGGCGAGGGGGCAAAACGGGTGACGACCTTATCGGGCATGGAACTCTCAGGCGGGCGAAGGAAGTGGGTTTTCGGACTTTCGCGCGTTGCGCGTTCATGTAGCATAGGAGGTCGAGGGCGCAAGGGGCAGACCCGATGGCTGTGCGAGGCCGTGGTGCGGGCGGGGGCGAGGACGCTGGCAGCGGCGTCAGCGAACGCTTGCTGTTTGCCGCTCCCCAGCCTGTCCTGCTGGCACCGGCATTGCTGCCCGCTCCGCGCTTTGATGCGCCGTCACTGCCGGCCAGCGACCCCGCAACGGTTCCCGTGCCCGCGGGCGAGCCCATCGTGCGCCTACGCCGTCGTTTCCGCCTCCCGTCACCGTCCCGTATCCGCAACAGCGTAACCTCGGCGGCCGGCCTGGAACTCGACCGCGGCATCGCCTTCCTGCTGGTGCCGGTATTCCTCGCGTGCGGGGTGGTCGTGTATTTCGCGATGGCGGCTGAGCCGGCCTTCCCACAGCCGATCGCAATCGTGCTTCTCACGGCGCTTTGTGCCGTCCTGTCGCGCTCTTGGCCCAGAGCCCGCCTGTGCTTCATAGTGGCGCTGCTCTGCGCGCTTGGCGTGCTTGCCGCCAAGTTCGAGACCTGGCGTGTCGGAACGCATATGCTCGGTTCCGAAATCTCGACGCGGCTGACGGGCCGCGTCGTATCGTACGAGCCCATGGCGAGCGGCCGCATCAGGCTGACAATCGATGTGATCTCAACTGCCAGGCCGACGCTGCGCTATATGCCGGGACGGGTCCGCGTTTCGGCGATGAAGATACCGGCTGAGCTGACCGCTGGTTCCGAGATCACCGGCTATGTGCGGCTGCTGCCGCCGACCGGCCCGGTGCGGCCCGACAGCTATAATTTCTCCTTCGACAGCTATTTCGCCGGTATCGGCGGCAGCGGCTTTTTTCTCGGCAATCCGAAAGTCGTGTCGTCGGGCAGCATGCCGCTTGCCGCGCGGCTTTCTTCCGCGATCGAAGACGCGCGCGAATCCATCGCCGACCATATCCGCAGCCGCATCGGCGGCGCCGAGGGCGAGATTGCTGCTGCGCTGATCGTCGGCGTGCGCGCCGGCATTCCCGAGGAGATCAACGAAGCGATGCGGCGTACAGGCATCTATCACATCATCTCTATCTCGGGGCTGCATATGGCGTTGGTCGCCGGCACCATCATGGCGCTGCTGCGCGGCGCCTTTGCGCTGTTTCCCGATTTCTCATCGCGACGGCCGGTCAAGAAATATGCCGCGGCCACCGCGCTTTTTTCGATTGCGGCCTACCTCGTCTTTTCCGGCATTGTGGTAGCGGCCGAACGCAGCTTCATCATGCTGGCGGTGATGCTTATCGCCGTGCTGTTCGACCGGGCCGCGCTCACCATGCGCAACCTGGCGATCTCGGCCATCGCGGTCATCCTGGTGTCGCCGCACGAGGTGGTCGGTCCGAGTTTCCAGATGTCCTTCGCCGCGACGGCGGCCCTTGTCGGCGCCTATGCAGGCTGGTCCGATTACCGCGCCGGCAGGGCCGCCACGCCGCCGCTGCGGCGGTCGCCGCTACGCTTTGCCACGCGAAAGGTCCTGCTGGGCATGGGCGGCCTAGCGATGACCTCGATCATTGCAGGGAGCGCCACGGCGCTTTTCGCCATATGGCACTTCCAGCGCGTGGCGCCGCTCAGCCTGTTCGCCAATCTGGCCATCATGCCCATCGTCTCACTGGTCGTCATGCCCTTCGCCGTTCTCAGCGCGCTGGCGATGCCGTTCGGTGCGGATGGGCCGTTCCTCTATGTGATGGGCAAGGGGCTAACGGCGATGATCGCCCTGTCCGGGTGGATCTCCGAGCGCTCGCCGATCGATGCGGTCGGGCTGATTTCGCTGAGATCCGTCCTTCTGGTGACGATCGCCCTCGTCATTGCCAGCATGGCGACGACCTGGTTGCGGCTCGCGGCACTTCCTTTTGCGCTCGCCGGCTTGCTGACGACAACGCAGACGCGCGTACCCGATGTATTGATCTCGGAGGACGCACGGCTGGTCGCGCTGCCGATTGGGAGCGGTGAACTCGCGGTCAACCGGGCACGCCCGAATGAGTTCACCATCGACAACTGGAAACGCGCGCTCACATCAGAGGCTATCGTCGCGCCGGAAACACCTGGAAAGAACGACCCGCAATTCGACATTGCCGATCCGGCCGAACTACCGCCGGGCATGCCGTTCATTTGCGCGGACGGCCTCTGCCTTGCCAGGCATCCATCCGGCGCGATCATCGCGCAAGCCAAGGACCGCAATACTGCGCGGCCAGCCTGCGCCTTTGCCAGTTTGATCGTCATCGACGACGCCACCGCCCATAACCCCTGCTACTACGACCGGCTGGTCCTCGTCGTCACCAAACGGCAACTGGCGCGCGCGGGAAGTGCCGCCGTCTATTTCGATCCACAAGCGGCAACACGCGCCGAAATCCGTTTCGCAGTCGAAAAATCATACCGGCCCTGGCACGTGCAGCGGAAATTTTCACGCGCGGCGCGGGGCCTGCCGCCATACCGCAGGGCCGACAAACCCAAAGCCGGCGCCAAGGGCGGAGCTCAGTAGCGGCGGATCAGTCCGACGAGCTTGCCTTGCACCTTGACCCTGTCTGGTCCGAAGATGCGCGTCTCGTAGGCCGGATTGGCGGCTTCCAGGGCGATCGAAGCGCCCTTGCGGCGGAACCGCTTCAGCGTCGCTTCCTCCTCGTCGACCAGTGCCACCACGATCTCACCGGGGCTCGCCGTATCGGCATTGCGGATGATCACCGTGTCGCCGTCGAAAATGCCAGCCTCGATCATCGAATCGCCTTTGACCTCGAGCGCATAATGCTCGCCGCCCATGATCATATCCGGCGGCACCGAAATCGAATGCGTCTGGTGCTGGATGGCGTCGATCGGCACACCGGCGGCGATGCGGCCCATCACCGGGATCGAAACGGCGGCGACGACATCGTCGTCATTGCCGGCTGCAGGGACGCGCGACGATGTCGGCTTGCCCTGCCGAGGGGCGCCTTGCCCGAGGCTGCCCTGGATGACACTCGGCGAGAACTTGCGTGCCGCATTGAGGCCGGGGGCGATCGAGTCAGGCAGGCGCAGCACCTCCAGCGCACGGGCCCGGTTGGGCAAACGGCGAATGAAGCCGCGCTCCTCCAGTGCCGTAATAAGCCGGTGGATTCCCGATTTGGAAGCCAGGTCGAGCGCTTCCTTCATCTCGTCGAAGGAAGGCGGGATACCGCTTTCCTTCAATCTTTCGTGGATGAACATAAGCAGTTCGTGTTGTTTGCGTGTCAGCATAGCGACCCCCAACAGAATCAGAAAAACAAACCCAGAACAAACACTATCTGTTCCAGTTGTGTTCCGCAACTGTTTAAAGTTTAATGAATGCGTTAAGGCTCGGGAAACAAACGACGTCCCCTAACCGGGGTACCGCACTTTCACCGTCGCGAGCCTCATCGCCTTGATTCTGCTTTCGTTTGCGCCCTTCTGGCTTCCCGGAAGGCCACATTGGCATCGGCCGTCGGTCGGCAAATGGCACGGAAGTGAACCCTATCGAGTGTGCGGTTTGGTCAATGCACCGTGAACGAAACGAACTCAAAACGCCAACCTCGGGTTAGGTCCTGGTTTCCATCGCCTGGTCAGGCTGCTTCTCGCCGGTGGAGTCTTGCTGCGCGCAACCAGGTAATGGAAGAACAGTCGATGCGTGTCCGGCGTTGCGTTGGATCTTGGGGGAGCAGGCAAATCATGACAGGAATTCCCGATCTCGTGGCCGTAAAGGCGATGGATGCCGCGGATCCGCTGCGCGCGATGCGCGACCGCTTTGTGTTGCCGCAAGGAGTGATCTATCTCGACGGCAATTCGCTAGGAGCTGCTTCACGTGCCGCTTTCGATGAATTGCGCAAGGCCGCGACCGAAGAATGGTCGCATGATCTTATCCGCGCCTGGAACGCGGCCGGCTGGTTCAACATGCCGCTCGAACTCGGCGACCAGCTCGGGCGCCTGATTGGCGCCGCGGCCGGCCAGACGGTGGTCTGCGACACGACGTCGGTCAACATCTACAAGCTGCTGCACGCCGCCATGGCTATGCGACCGGAGCGGCAGGTCATCGTCGCCGAGGGCGATAGTTTTCCGACGGACCTCTACATGGCTGAGGGTGTGGTTTCGACGCGAAAAGATACGCTGCTGCGCCTCTCGGGGGTCGACGCGCCGAGCATCGAGGAGCTGATCGACGCACGCACCGCCGTGGTGCTGGTCAACCACGTCAACTACAAGTCGGGCGAACTGCGCGACATGCCGGCGCTGACGCGCAGGGCCCAGGAAGCCGGGGCGATGATCGTCTGGGATCTCTGCCACACCGCCGGTGCGATGCCAGTCGAGCTCGACAAGGCAAAGGCCGATTTTGCCGTTGGCTGCACTTACAAATATCTGAATGGCGGACCGGGCGCGCCTGCCTTCATCTATGCGGCTGAGCGGCATCTTGCCGACATCCAGCAGCCGCTCACCGGCTGGTGGGGCCATGCACGGCCCTTCGCCTTCGAGCCAGGCTATGCGGCCGGCACCGGCATCCGCCGGTTTCTGTGCGGCACCCAGCCGATCCTGTCGATGCGCACGCTGAAGGGCGCGCTCGACATCTGGAACGATGTCGACATGACGGCGGTGCGCAAGAAGAGCATTGCGCTGGCCGATCTGTTCATCGAGCTTGTCGAGGCAAAGTGCGGCACTTACGGGCTCACGCTCGAAAGCACGCGCGACGGGGAAAAACGCGGCAGCCAGATTTCATTCATGCATGAGCATGGCTACCAGATCATGCGCGCGCTGATCGAACGCGGCGTGATCGGCGATTTTCGCGCGCCATCGACCATGCGCTTCGGCTTCACCCCGCTCTATGTCGGCTATGCCGATGTCTGGCAGGCCGTCGAAGTGCTTGAGGACATCCTGCGCACCGGTGCGTGGAAGGATGCGCGCTTCGCCATCAAGGCGGCTGTCACTTGAGATTGATGCGAGAGCTGGAGCCGTGAGGCTGGCGACGACGCGCCGCGCGATGCTTACGGCTACGTTGCAAGGCCATATTGCCAGGGGAGGGCGCAGGGTGTTCGAACGTCACATTGCCGATTGGGATAACGCCTATGCCAACGGCGCCAATATAGCCGGCAGCGATCGCTGGCCGGCGGCCTGGATGGAGCCAGCGCGGGTTTTCCGCGACGTGCTTTCGACCGAGGGCAGGGCGCGGCTCGACTTGGCCTATGGCGATAAACCACGCAACCGGCTCGATCTTTTCCTGCCGGCCACCAAGCCCAAGGGGCTCGTGGTGTTCGTCCATGGCGGCTACTGGATGGCATTCGACAAGAGTTTCTGGTCGCATCTTGCCGCTGGCCCTGTTGATCGCGGCTATGCGGTTGCGATGCCGTCCTACACGCTCTGTCCGCAGATACGCATTGCCGGCATCGTCAAGGAAGTCGGCGCGGCGATCGGCACAGCGGCGGCGATGGTCGCAGGGCCGCTGATGCTGACCGGACACTCGGCCGGCGGCCATCTTGTTAGCCGGATGGTTACGGCGACGACGCCGCTGGCGCCCGAAGTGGTCCGGCGCGTTCGTCGCGTGGTGTCGATCTCGGGAGTGCACGATTTGCGCCCGATCATGTGCACCGGCATGAACGAGACGCTGGCGATCGATGAGGCCGAGGCGCAGGCCGAAAGCCCGGTGCTGCTGCGCCCGATGGACAAGGCCCGCCTGACCTGCTGGGCCGGCGGCGGCGAGCGCGCCGAATTCCTGCGCCAGAGCGCGGTGCTGGCCAACATCTGGATCGGCCTAGGTGCCTCGACCAGCTCTGTGGTCGAGCCTGACCGGCACCATTTCAACATCATCGACGGTTTGGCCGATCCAGACCATCCGCTGACCCAGGCCTTGATCTCGGAGTGAGGCAGGTTCAGCGTAGCATCAGCACGTCGCAGGGGGAGCCCGCCGCCGCGGCAGGCGCGAACGGCGCGCGAACGATCAATCCGTTGGCATCGGCCAGCATTTTCAGCATCGAGGAGTCCTGGATGCCGAACGGCGTCGCCACGAGCGTACCGGCGTCGTCTGTGACAACAGCCCGCACATAATCTTGCCTGAGATCGTTGGCCGGCATGGCAGCACCGAGCCGCACCTGACGTATATCCTGCTGAAAGGCGCGGCCGCCGAGCCGCGCCAGCAGCGGCTTCAGGAAGAGCTGAGTGCAGACCAGGCTTGCCACCGGATTGCCGGGCAGGCCAATGCAGCGAATGTCGCCCAGCCGCCCGAACATCAGCGGCTTGCCCGGCCGCATGGCGATCTTCCAGAAATCGAGCGTCATGCCTTGCCCGGTCAGCACGTCATGGACGAAGTCGTGGTCACCGACCGAGGCACCGCCCAGCGTGACGATGACGTTCGCGCCAGCCTTCACGGCCTTTTCAACCAATGCGGCGATCGCCTCCCTGTGGTCCGGTGCGATGCCAAGGTCGAGCGCGCGCGCACCGACCGACTGTGTGGCAGCGGCGACACCATAGGCGGTGGAGGAGATGATCTGGTCGGGGCCAAGATTGCTGCCCGGCGGCAGCAATTCGTCGCCGGTCGCGATGATGGCGAGCAGCGGCCGTTTGACCACGCGGACCTCGGGGTGGTTGGCCGACGCCGCCAGCGACAAGGCCGCCGGATCGAGCAGGCGGCCCTTGGGCAGCAGGACATCGCCCTTGGCGAAATCGAGCCCGAGGCGGCGGATGTTGCGCCCCTGCACAGTCGGCTCCGTCACTTCTACGACACCGCCGCCGAGATCGCGGACGTTCTCCTGGATGACGATGGTGTCGGCGCCTTCGGGAAGCGGCGCGCCGGTGAAGATACGCACGGCCTGCCCCTGCTGCACCGTTCCGGCAAAGCCGCGTCCGGCCGGCGCCACGCCGACCACCGAAAGCTTTGCCGGTACGGACGCGATATCGGCCGCCCGCACGGCATAGCCATCCATAGCGGAAGCGTTGAACGGCGGCTGGGTGCGGAGCGCCACAACCGGCTCCGCCAGCACGCGGTCGGCGGCATCCAGCAGTGCGACGCGTTCGCCCGGCAGCGCTCCTGCGCCGTCCAGCAGGCGCTCGAGCGCCTCGGCAACCGGGACCAGCGCCATTATCGGCCTGCCCCGGTGGCCCCGCCTCCGGTGATCTTGTAGTCGCCGGATTTGCCGCCGGTCTTTTCAACCAGCCTGATGCCCGAGATGACCATGGCGCGGTCGACCGCCTTGGCCATGTCGTAGATGGTCAGGCAAGCGACCGAGACGGCACTCAGAGCCTCCATCTCAACGCCGGTCTTGCCGGTGACGCGGGTCAATGCTGTCACCTTCAGGCCGGGCAGCGCGGCGTCCGCCTCGATATCGACAGATATCCTGGTCAGCAGCAGCGGATGGCAAAGCGGGATCAGTTCGTGCGTCTTCTTGGCCGCCATGATGCCGGCAATGCGCGCGGTGCCGAGCACGTCGCCCTTCTTGGCATCGCCAGCGAGGATCATGTCCAGCGTCTCGGACCGCATCGACACGAAGCCCTCGGCGACTGCCGTGCGCACCGTCTCAGCCTTGTCGCCGACATCGACCATGTTGGCTTCGCCCTGCGCGCCAAGATGGGTGAGGGCGGCCGCCATCGTCAGACGGCCTCTGCCCGCGCCTTGCCCGTCAGAAGCAGGCGCGTTGCCGCGGCCACGTCCTGCTGGCGCATCAGGCTTTCACCAACCAGGAAAGTAGCGATGCCGCTCCGCTCCAGCCGGCGGCAATCGTCATGCGAAAAGATCCCGCTCTCACTGACCAGAAGGCGGCCGGCTGGCACCATCGCTACCAGCCGTTCCGAGGTCTCGAGGCTGGTTTCGAAGGTCCGGAGATTGCGGTTGTTGATTCCGATCAGCCGCGACGACAGCCGCAGCGCGCGTTCCATTTCCGCCTCGTCATGCACTTCGACCAGCGCGTCCATGCCGAGCCCGAAGGCTGTCGCTTCGAGTTCTCTTGCCAACGCGTCGTCGACGCTGGCCATGATGATCAGGATGGCATCGGCGCCCCAGGCCCTGGCCTCGTAGATCTGATAGGGGTCGAACAGGAAATCCTTGCGCAAGGCAGGCAGGTCGACGGCAGTGCGCGCAGCAGTGAGGAATTCGGGCGCGCCTTGGAAGGAGGGTGCGTCGGTCAGCACCGAAAGGCAGGCGGCACCGCCTTCCGCATAGGCCCTGGCCAGCGCCGGCGGATCGAAATCGGCGCGGATCAGGCCTTTCGATGGGCTAGCCTTCTTGATTTCGGCAATCAGCGCGAACCCGCCGGATTTGCGCTTTGCCTCAAGGGCGGAAAGAAAGCCGCGCGGCGCGTCGGCATCCGTCGCCTGTGCCTTGATTTCGGCAAACGGCACTTGCGCCTTGGCCGCCGCGATCTCGTCGCGCTTGTAAGCCTCGATGTTGCGCAGGATGTCGGACATAATTCTAACCGTTCGAAATCTCGACCAGCCTGTCGAGCACTTTCAGCGCGCGGCCGCTGTCGATGGCCTGCGCCGCCGTCACCATGCCGTCGGCAAGTGTCGTCACCTTGCCGGCCACCACCAGCCCGGCGCCGGCATTCATCAGCACCGTATCGCGAAAGGCGCCGGCAGCGCCGCCCAGCATGTCGCGCAGTGCCTGGGCGTTGTGGGCGGCGTCGCCGCCGCGCAACTCGTCCTTGGTGTGACGCTTCAGCCCGACGGCTTCCGGGGTCAGCGTAAAGCTGCGGATCTCGCCGCCGGCCAGTTCGGCGACAAGTGTCTCGCCGGTGGTGGTGATCTCGTCATAGCCGTCGCCATGGACGATCCAGGCATGGTCGGCACCAAGTTCCTTCAACGTTTCTGCCACCGGCATGATCCATTCGGGCAGGAACACGCCGACCATCTGCCGTCTGACACTGGCCGGATTGGAAAGCGGGCCCAACAGGTTGAAGATGGTGCGGGTTCCGAGCTCGACCCGGGTCGGGCCGACATGCTTCATCGCCGGGTGATGCGCCGGCGCGAACATGAAGCCAACGCCGGCCTCGTGGATGCAGCGGCCGATCGTCTCCGGAGGGATGTCGATCTTGACGCCCAATGCGATCAGCACATCGGCGGCGCCGGTCAGCGAGGACAGTCCGCGATTGCCGTGCTTGGCGACGGGCACGCCGCTGCCGGCGATGACGAAAGCGGATGCGGTCGAAATGTTGACGCTGTGCGAATTGTCGCCGCCGGTGCCGACAATGTCGATGGCGCCTTCGGGGGCTTCGACGCGCAGCATCTTGGCGCGCATGGTGGCGACGGCGCCGGCGATCTCGCTGACGGTTTCACCGCGCACGCGCAATGCCATCAGGAAGCCGCCGATCTGGCCTGGGGTGGCATCGCCGGACATGATGATGTCGAAGGCCTCGCGCGCCTCCTCGAAAGAAAGGGCGCTGCCGGCGGCGACCTTGGCGATGTGGATCTTCAGCGCGCTCATCTGGCCAGGGCTTGGGTCACGGCCGCCTGATCGATGCGGACGTCATATTGCGTCTGCAGCTGCGCCACCAACTGGTCGAGCAGGTCGTCGGACATGCCGGAGGTGAAGGATTTCTGTGCGTCCTCGGGTACTGAGCTGGCATCGGCCCCGGCAGGCTCGAACACCTCGGCAACCTTGAACAGGATCTGTCCGTCGCCTGTGGGCGAGGGGATCAGCCCGGTTCCGCCTTCGCCGACGCCGAACATCGCGGCAGCCCCTTCCTTGCCGAAATCGACGTCGTCAGCATCGCGCTTGACGCCGCGCTTGGTCTGCTTTTCGAGCTTGAGCTCACCGGCGATCACCTCGAGCGTGGCGCCGGCCTTGAGACGCTTCTCGAGCTCTTGTGCCTTTGCGCTAAGCCGTTTGGTAGTCTCAGCCGCGGTCCAGTCGGCCACGACCTTCTGGCGGACTTCGTCCAATGTGCGGTCACGGGCCGGCGTGATCGCGCTCACATCGTAGAAAACGAAGCCGTTATCGGCGGTGGTGAGGCCTTCATTGTCGGTTCCGGGTTCGGATTCGAAAACCGCCTTGATGAGTGCCGGCGATTCCGGCAGGTCTTTGACGATGCTTTCATCCGGCCTTCGGCCGGTGCGGTCGATAGCGTCGATGGTGACGACCTTCAGCTTCAATTTGGCGGCGGCCTCGGCGAGCGAACTGCCCGAGGCGCGCGTATCCTCGTAATTGTCGTGCACGTCCAGCAAGATGCGGCTTGCCTCGCCCAGTGCCAGGTCCTTGCGGATCTGCTCGGACACTTCGGCCAGCGGCTTCACCACTTCGGGCTTGATCTCGGTGACGCGCAGCAGAACGGGGCCAAAGGCGCCTTGCACGACCGGGCTGACTTCATTGACGTTGAGCTTGAAGGCAGCATCGGCAACCGCCTTGTCGGCGATCTTGTCCTTGGCCAGCGTGCCGAGCAGCGTGTCGGCTGGTGTCTTGCCTTCAGCGGCGACGATCTTGTCGAAGGTCGCGCCGGTCCTGAGCGAATCGAGCGCCGCCTTTGCGGCATCAGGCGTCTTGAATACAAGCTGCTCGATGGTGCGCATCTCCGGCGTGGTGTAGCGCGCCTTGTTCTTGTTGTAGTCGTCGCTGACCTGTTGGTCGGTCACCGCGCTCAAATCCATGATGTCTTCCGGTTCGAGCCTAACATAGGAGAACTTGCGGTATTCGGGTGCGGCGTAGGTTTTCTTGTTTTCCTCGAAATAGGCCGAAAGCACGCTGTCGGACGGCGCTTCTATCGGCTCGACAAGCGATTTCGGCAAGGTCAGGTAGTCGATGGTGCGATCTTCGCCGCGATAGAGCGCGACCG
Organism: Mesorhizobium sp. M0751; assembly: GCF_040320265.1. NCBI lineage: Bacteria > Pseudomonadati > Pseudomonadota > Alphaproteobacteria > Hyphomicrobiales > Phyllobacteriaceae > Mesorhizobium > Mesorhizobium sp. M0751. Next base: position 5,272 of record NZ_JAMYPH010000006.1, on the reverse strand, counting down.
CCTTGAAGAATGTATCCGGGGCCTTGAGGCCATCCGAAACCGCCTCGACGATCTGCTGGCGGACCGCGACCTGGGCGCGGTTCTTCAAATAGTCTTCCGGCCGCATGCCGATCTGCCGAAGCAGGTACTCGAAGGTTCTCCTGTCGAAGGTTCCGGCAGGCCCTTTGAACGCCGGGTCCTCACGCGTCAGTTCGGCAAGCCGGTCCTTTGACAGGCCGAGGCCGAGCTTGCGGGCCTGCTCGTCGAGGACAGCGCCTGACACGAGTTGCGCCAGCACCTGGTTGTCGATGCCGAGCGCCGTCGCCTGCTCACGGCTGATGCGCTGGCCGAATTGCTGCGACATGACACTCAAATGGCGATCGTAGGCGAGGCGGTATTCGTTGATCGAGACCTTGGTGCCTCCGGCCGTAATCACGGCGTCATGGCCGGCAAGACCGCCCATCAGCCGTCCCGAGATGCCCCAGATGGCGAAGCTCAACACCAACAATGACAGCAGCAGTTTCGCGACCCAGGTCCCCGCCGCGCTTCTCAACATACCAAGCATGAGTACTTCCGATTTTTGCGCATTTTCGCATGCGCCGAGTCTGAAACAAGCGCAATAGCGCCCTTCCTGCCCACTGTCGATTGCTTTGTGGCCTGATTTTGATAGTGAGGGCCAGCTTGAAATTGCCCGGAGAAACAAATCCCATGACGCCTGGAATCCGCCCGCTCGTCGCCGGCAACTGGAAAATGAACGGCACCAGCGCCTCGCTCAACGAGCTCAGGATGATCGGCAACGGCTTCATGAGTGGGCTCGACGCCGAGACCGAAGCGGTGGTCTGCGTGCCGGCGACCCTGCTTGCGCACGCCGCCGAGATTCTGTCGCGCACGCCGGTGCGGGCCGGCGGAGAGGATTGCCACACCGAGGAAAGCGGCGCCTATACCGGCTGCATTTCGGCCGAGATGCTGAAGGATGCAGGTGCCAGCCATGTCATCGTCGGCCATTCCGAATGCCGCGCCGATCGCAAGGAGGACGATGCCTTGGTGCAGGCCAAGGCCTCCGCCGCATGGCGCGCCGGGCTGGTGGCCATCGTCTGCATTGGTGAGACAAGAGCCGAACGCGAAGCAGGAGCCACGCTCGACGTGCTGTCGCGCCAGGTCGCTGGCTCGGTCCCGCCAAACGCCACGGCTTCCAACACTATTATCGCCTATGAGCCAATATGGGCGATCGGCACGGGCTTGACCCCGACCGCCGCCGACGTCGCCGAGGCACATGCGCATATCCGCGAAGAACTGGCGCGGAAGCTCGGCAATACGGCGGCCAAGATGCGCATTCTCTACGGCGGCTCGGTCAAGCCGTCCAACGCCGTCGAGTTGCTCGGCGTGAGGAATGTCGATGGCGCGCTGGTCGGCGGCGCCAGCCTGAAGGCGGCGGACTTCCTCGGCATCGCGGAAGCCTATCGAAACATCGCTTGATACAGGAGCTGCTTGCTGCATTTGAGCGGACGGCCGGCGCCGAAATCGTTGCAAAGGACGCATTGCTTCCCATATTCCGGCCACGGGCTTGGAAATGCCGTCAAAGCATTGTATTGAGCCGCCTCCAAATCAGCGGCCGCGCAAGGCCTTGCCAGGATAAATTATGGAAACCGTACTGATCGTCGTCCACCTCATGGTCGTGCTCGCGCTTGTCGGCGTGGTGCTGCTGCAGCGCTCTGAAGGCGGCGGCCTCGGCATCGGCGGCGGATCGGGCTTCATGACCGCGCGTGGCGCCGCCAATGCGCTGACGCGGGCGACGGCGATCCTGGCTGCCGCTTTCTTCGTCACTTCGCTGACACTGTCGATCGTAGCGCGCTATGGCGAGAAGCCGATCGACATTCTCGATCGCGTGCCAGCGACCTCGGACGGGGCAGGCAAGGGCGTACTCAACCAATTGCCCGGAACCACGACGCCGACGCCGCCTTCGGGCACCACGGCGCCGACCCCGCCGTCCGGCAATGGCGCGGCAACGACGCCGCCGGCAACCGCTCCGGCGACGCCGCCAGCGACAAACGGCGCCACCGCGCCGGCCACGCCGCAGGTCCCCAACCAGTAATCGGGCAAGATATGCCGCGATCTGTTGTCGTTTGAACACAGTCGCGGCAAATGCCGCACGATCACGAAGATTCGACAGTGCCCTACGCTTGAGGCGCTTCCGGCTAATCGATTATACGTTGCACGCGGCATTCTCGGCGTCCTTGGGGGGCGCCGGGCGACGCCGTGGGCAACAAGCATTGAACGATCGGATCTTCCCCATGCAGCTTCGCAGCTTCATTTTTGCCGGCCTTTGTGCCGTGCTCAGCCTAGGTGCGCCCGCTTACGCGGCCATGCCGGCGGCAAATTCGGCCCATAAAGCCGCGACAACAACCAACGTCGTCAACGTCGCTGCCAAAAGCGATGCGGCGCAATTGAAGCTACTCAAGAAGAAGAAAGATCCGACGCCGGACGACCTTGCACAGATCCGCAAGATCGAAGCCAAGATCGTAGCCGACAAGGAAGCCGCTCGCGCCAAGGCACTTGAAGCCAGGAAGCTGGCGATGCGCGAGGCGGCGAAAGCCAAGGCCGATGCGGAACGGCAGGCATTCCTTGCCAAGAAGAGCCAGCCGGTCGCGGCGGTCAAAGTGGCTGATGCCAAGCCGGCCAAGAAGAAGACCCTCAACATCATCGAACCTATTGCACCCATTGCGCCGATCCAGTCGGCCGAGCCGATCCCGGCCGAGGCCATGAACGTTGCGCTGACCGGCAACAATGGCGAGTTGCGCAGCGAACCGGTCGGGCAGAAGCCGCAGAGCGTCGGGCTGTTCGCGGGACTGTTCGGCGGCACATCCTCTTCGTCGATGTCGCTGCTTCCGGAAACACGCGCGCTCGACGCCGCGCTCGAAAGGAAGCAAGCCAAGCGGCAGTTCAAGGTCAAGCCGGAGTTCGTGCCGCAGGAGGTCGAATTCACCGGCTACAACCCCGGCACCATCGTCATCGATACCAGCGCCCGTCGTCTCTACCTCGTCGAATCATCGTCAACCGCCCGCCGTTATGCCATCGCGGTCGGCCGGGAAGGCCTGCAGTTCAAGGGGACGGTTGCCGTCGGCGACAAGCAGGAATGGCCGCGCTGGATTCCGACGCTGGATATGCAAAAGCGCGAACCCAAGCACTATGGCCAGTACAAGGACGGCATGCCCGGCGGCGGCGACAATCCGCTCGGTGCGCGCGCCATCTATCTCTACGACGGCAAAAAGGACACCCACCTGCGCATTCACGGCACCATAGCGCCGCAGTCGATCGGAACCAGCGCCTCCAATGGCTGCTTCCGCATGATCAACGAGCACGTCATGGACCTTTACCGCCGGGTGAAAGTAGGCACCAAAGTCGTCATCATCTGACGCTTTGACAGATCGTGCCAAAAGGGCCGGCCTCGCCGGCCCTTTTGTTTTGATACGCCAACGACCAGAGCGCCTTCTTGGGAAAAAGCCTTCGCGGCGGTTTTTTCTCTGGCGGAATCAATTCGGCCGCGTTAAGCGATGACTCCCATGGCGCGATATGTATTCATCACAGGCGGCGTGGTTTCCTCACTTGGAAAAGGCATTGCTGCAGCGGCCCTTGGGGCTCTCTTGCAGGCGCGAGGCTATCGCGCACGCATCAAAAAGCTCGATCCCTATCTCAATGTCGATCCCGGCACGATGTCGCCCTATCAGCACGGCGAAGTCTTCGTGACCGATGACGGGGCCGAGACCGATCTCGATCTTGGCCATTATGAGCGCTTCACCGGCCGCTCGGCCAACCAGCAAGATAACATCACCACCGGCCGCATCTATAAGAACATCATCGAGCGCGAGCGGCGCGGCGACTATCTCGGCGCCACCGTGCAGGTCATTCCGCACGTCACCGACGAGATCAAGAACTTCGTCCTCAACGGCAACGACGACTACGATTTCGTGCTGTGCGAGATCGGCGGCACCGTCGGCGACATCGAAGCGATGCCGTTCCTGGAGGCGATCCGCCAGCTCGGCAACGACCTGCCGCGCAACAACGCCGTCTACGTGCACCTGACCTTGATGCCTTACATTCCGACGGCGGGTGAACTGAAGACCAAGCCAACGCAGCATTCGGTCAAGGAGTTGCGCGGCATCGGCATTGCGCCTGATATCCTGCTGGTCCGCGCCGACCGGCCGATCCCCAAGGAAGAGCGCAGAAAGCTGTCGCTGTTCTGCAATGTCCGCGAAAGCGCCGTCATCCAGGCGCTGGACGTGCCGCACATCTACGACGTGCCGATGGCCTATCACAATGAAGGGCTCGACTCGGAAGTGCTGGCCGCGTTCGGCATCGATCCGGCGCCGAAGCCGCGCATGGAACGCTGGCAAGCAGTATCCAACCGCATCCACAATCCGGAAGGCGAAGTGACCATTGCCGTCGTCGGCAAATATACCGGCCTCAAGGACGCCTACAAATCGCTGATCGAGGCGCTGTCGCATGGCGGCCTCGCCAACCGGGTCAAGGTCAAGCTCGACTGGATCGAAAGCGAGATATTCGAGAAGGAAGACCCGGCGCCGTGGCTGGAAAAGGTCCATGGCATTCTCGTCCCCGGCGGCTTTGGCGAGCGCGGCTCGGAGGGCAAGATCCTGGCGGCGAAGTTCGCGCGCGAGCGCAAGGTGCCGTATTTCGGCATCTGCTTCGGCATGCAGATGGCCTGCATCGAGGCGGCGCGTTCGCTGGCCGGTGTCGAGCACGCATCATCGACCGAGTTCGGCCCGACCGAGGAGCCGGTCGTCGGCTTGATGACCGAATGGCTGAAGGGCAACATGCTGGAAAAGCGCAGGGAAACCGGCGACCTCGGCGGTACCATGCGGCTCGGTGCCTACCAGGCCGACCTCGCCAAGGGATCGAAGATCGCCGAGATCTATGGCGATACGCAGATTTCCGAACGCCATCGTCACCGCTATGAGGTCAATGTCGACTACAAGGAGCGGCTCGAGGATTGCGGCCTGGTGTTTGCCGGCATGTCGCCGGACGGCGTGCTGCCGGAAACGGTCGAATATCCCGACCACCCCTGGTTCATCGGCGTGCAGTACCATCCCGAGTTGAAAAGCCGGCCGCTCGATCCGCACCCGCTGTTTGCCAGCTTCATCGAAGCGGCGGTAGAGCAGTCGCGGCTGGTCTAGACTAGTTTCCGTCCACAAACACGTGTATTTCGCAGCGTTTACAGAGGTTTATGCTAGGCTGGGTCGCCTTAGCGACGGGATGGATGGGATCACGGGCGCTGACC